>NZ_CATKCB010000158.1:0-11541 GCF_949747025.1 Helicobacter sp. UBA3407
ATGATGCAATATTCTGTGTTTAGTGTGATTTCTCCAGAGGGTTGCGCGGCGATTTTGTGGAATGACTCAAGCAAGATTGAAAGTGCTACACAAGCCCTTAAAATCACTCCAGAATCCTTAAAAGAATCTCGTCTCATTGACGCAATTATCCAAGAGCCTCAAATTGGCGCGCATAGAGACAAGGAAAGTGCAGCTCAGGCAATTAAAAATTATTTTTTGACTACCTTAAAGGAAATTCAAGCAGATTCTAATTATTTGCAGAATCGTTATAACAAGCTAATGACTTATGGGAGTTTTCAATAATTTTTATGCAAAAAGCTTGCATTAGGTAAAAAGTTGCAAGAGATTCCAAAGGTCGCAATTATTGGTGCAGGAGCAAGCGGAATCTTTTGTGCTATGCTACTTTTGTCCTTTGGAATCCCGATTGTTTTGTATGAAAAAAACAAGACTTTAGGCAAAAAACTCCTTGCCACAGGGAATGGACGTTGCAATATCCACAATCAACACACTAACGCAAAACATTATCAAACTTCAAGCTTTACCCCAAAAGAGATTCAAAGCATTTTGCAAACTTGCAGTTTTGGAACATTTGCAAAGACTTGTCAAAAGCTTGGAATCGCATTGGAGATTTGCGAAGATGGTAGGGTTTATCCGCAAAGCAATTCCGCAAAATCCGTGTTAGAAGTCTTTGGTGATATATTAAAAGATTCCAAAAATTTCACAATGGTTTTGGGAACTGAAGTTTTGGAATTATGTCAAACACAAGGGGGATTCTTGCTGAAAAGTGCGCAAGGACAAGAAAAGTATTCTTGCGTGGTGCTTGCTTGTGGAAGCGAAGCTACACCAAAACTTGGAGGAAGTGATAAGGGGTTGGAATTAGCTAAAAATTTGGGATTAGAGATTGTTCAAACTTACCCCTCTTTGGTTTCTTTGAATATAGAGTCCCCATTGATTTGCGCTCTAAGTGGTGTGAAAATCAAGGCAAAACTAACGCTCAAAAAAGCCAATCAAACGCTTGCTGAAGTGCTAGGAGATGTGCTTTTTACAGATTATGGAATCTCGGGATTTGGGGTGTTGGACATTTCCTCTTATGTGAGATTGGAAAAAGATTTGACGATGATTTTGGATTTTTTGCCAAGTTTTGAGGAAAGAGCATTGGAAAATCAGCTTGTAAATCTTGCAAAAACCTATCCCAAACGGAATCTTATTTCTCTACTAAGTGGATTTTTGAATCCTAAAATCGCCAAAGCTTTTGCGCAAAATTTTCATTGGAATCCTAAAAATACGAAGCAGTTGAAGCAATTAGTGTTTAAACTGAAAAATTTTGAGCTTAAAAATCCAACAACAAAGGGCTTTGAAAATGCAGAAGTAAGTGGAGGAGGTGTGAGCGGAGAGGAGATTAATCCCAAAACTATGGAATCCAAAAAATATTCAAACCTTTATATTGTTGGGGAAATGTTAGATGTTGTTGGGAATCGCGGAGGGCATAATCTCGCCTTTGCTTTCTCCAGTGCGTGGGTGTGCGCAAGGGCAATCAGGGCAAAATGTCTGCAATGACGCAGTGGCAGATGCTTTGTTTTTCATCATTGCGAGTGCTTGCCTGAACAATCTATAACCTATAATCTCACTTTTAAGATTCTATAATGAGGGTTTGAAAAACTCGCAAATATCCACTTCTAGGATTTCTGCAATCATTAAAAGATGCTCAATATTGAAATGCGCCCCTCTGTAAAACCTCTCTGCACTCGCGACAATGCTTACACTTTTGTGTCCAAGTCGCAAGGAGAGTTCAAGCTGGGATATGCCTTTTTCTTTACGAATTTTTGCTACATTTTTGCCTTTATTCAATTTGTTTTCTTTGGTGGTTTGGGTGCTGGTGCAGCAGCTGCAGAAAAAACAGGAAATCCTGTCTTTGGAATTATTGTTAGTGCCGCTATCTTTGTTATTGTTGGTTGGGCTATTACAGCTTGCGTAGGTTAATTTAACCATAATGCTAAAATCTTAAAAGGAGAGCAAGTGAGAGTATCAATTTTTAAACAAGCTATATTATTAGTCTTTCTTATGGTTGGTTTATATGCTTTTGATGTCGCTACTGAAAAGGAACTAGCTGACAGACAAGCATATCAAGAGTATGAATTAAGCAAGCAATATGACCCTACACGAGTTTTAGAAAATGGGTTTGCAGCTCCCGGATTATCTATGCAAGAACAAGCAATCTTAGGTTCTAATGTTACTTATAAAGATATGGTCGCTAATGAGGTTAAAAGAAGGCAAGAGTTAGAGAGAAAATTATTGCAAAATGAAATTAATTATCAAAGGGCTTTGGCAATGGAACGAGCAAAGGCTAAAAGATAGCAAAATTTAGGAGTTACAATGAAAATTTTCTTAATTACATTTTTAACGATATTATCGTTTTTTACAATAGGGTGCAGTAGTGGTCATTATGGAATTACTTATAATACAAATCCGATAGGTGCGAATTTAGTTTGTGGCGGACAGAGTAAAGGTTATACGCCTGTAACTTTATATTATACTTTTGAAAATGACAATTATAATACGGTAGAATGTGAAGCAATATGGATAAGTGGCGCAAGGGCTACATTCCAAAACTATTGGGGTGATGTGGTAGAAGAATATCCCCAAGGCGTCCGAAGCACTCTACAAAGACCAGATTATCCAGATTTAGATAAAGATATGCAGTTTGCATTTCAAGTGCAGCAAATGAAGCAACAAGAGGAAATGCAACGACAACAAATGGCAATGCAGCAAAGACAAATGTTATCACAACAACTAGATGAATTAAATAGAAGTATATGGGAACAAAATAGAATGCAGCAAGAGAGTTTTGACAGAAGCTTAGAGTATTGGAGGCAACAAGACCAAGAGAATTATCAGAACCAAATGCTATATCAAATGCAAAATTTAAATAGAAATCTAAACAATTTGAATCATAGCCTCTATTGATTTGCTTTTGCATAAGTATGAGCATTTTTACAAAAATATTCGCAATGGTAAAATAATGTATTGTATCATTAGGTATGTTTGATTATGGATTGCCAAGAAAACCTAGAGTTTCTCTCAATGATAAAAGGGCAGAATCCACTTGCGCAAAGTTATAGATTGCCAAGTAAGTTTATAAAATGCTTGTAATAACGAGTGAATAACGATTATAGAATCTTGCAATGACAGGATTATCCCGCATCGCCCTCCACCGCAATTCCATATTTTGCGAGATTAAAGTAATTCTCATCTACATAATAAATATTATGGAATCCCTGCTGTGCAAGCTGTGTGCCAAAGTCCGCCGCAGTCGCTCCGCTATGGCAATAAAGCAGAATCTTTTTATCAGCATTTTCTTGTGCGATAAAGGCAATGCGTTGCAGGGATTCCACATTAATCGCGTTTTGAATATGGCTAATGAGAAAATATCCCCTCCCACGCAAATCAATCACGATAAATTCATTTAAATCAATCTTTTCTAAATCCGCAGGTATCGCTAAACTCTGATTTTTAATATACATTATTTGCCTCTTGAATTTTTATAAAATTTTGTTAAAATTAACAAATGAGAACGATTTATTATATCACAAAAATGCCTCCCGATTTGCAAAGATTTGGTAAGGAATTAAAGGAATCCATTATAATTTTGCCACTTTTAGAGATAAAAACACTTTTGGATTGCGCGGTTTTAGAGAAATTTTTTTCGTGCGATTCTTTGATTTTTACTTCAAAAAACGCCATTTTTGCGCTAAAGAAAAATTTAGAATCCTTGCCTAATACAGTAGAGGCAATGCAGAGGTGGCGGAATCTGCCTAGTTTTACTCTAGGTAGCGGCTGTAACGAAGCCTTAAAAAGCTTAAACCTTAAGCCTTTCTTTAGCGCAAGTCGTGCGTATGGCGAGGAGTTTGCAAGAGAGTTGATTCCACATTTGCAGGGCAAAAAGCCTCTCTTTATTCGGGCGCGTAAAATTGCTTCAAAGCTTCCACAAATCTTAGCAAGCGCGGGAATCTCGCTACAACAATCTATTCTTTATGAAACTTCACCGCGCCAACTGCAAGAATCGCAAAAAGAACCTTTGACAAGAGATTGTGTAATCTTTTTCAGCGCACCCTCGCATATTAGAGCGTTTTTGCTTAATTTCGCTTGGGATTCTAGTTTTATCGCATTATGTATTGGGGAGACGACGCAAAAATGTGCAAGAGAGCTTTTGGGGGCAGAAGCAGAGATTTTGCTTTCTCCCAAAGTTAGCAAGGAAGCTGCGTTGGAGTTTGCAAGGACGCTTTAGGGATTCCGACTTTGTAAAGCAAAGTTGTGATAGAATCCACAAAAACACAGGGAAATTCACAAAATGAAAAAGCTTAACCTCAAAACGGCAGCAATTCCAAAATTATTTTTAAGTTATTTTTTGCCCTCACTTATTGCTATGCTTGCTCTTTCTACCTATTCCACGATTGATGGAATCTTTGTGGGTAAGAAGCTTGGAGAAAATGCGTTGGCAGCGATTGGAATTGCTTGGCCTATTTTTCCGATTCTTATTGCTTTTGAATTGCTCTTTAGCGTGGGTGCTGCGGCAATGGCTTCCTATTTTTTGGGACGCGGGAAAGCCTTTCGTGCGAGGATTGTGTTTAGCAGTGTGTTTTATTTTGCATTAAGCACAAGCCTTATTGGTGGGATTGTGTTGTATTTTTATAGCGATTCTATTGCACTAATGCTTGGTAGTAGTGCGACACTTTTGCCACTTGTGCGGCATTATACCGAAGTCATTTATCTTGGGGCATTCATCATCATTTTGCACCCGATGTTAGATATTTTTGCAATTAACGATAAACAGCCAGTGCTCGCGATGATTGCAATGATTGTAGGTTCATTGGCAAATATTGTGCTGAATTATATTTTTTTATTTATATTAGAGCTTGGAATCGCAAGTAGTGCATTAGCCACATTGCTTGGACACGGGATTGGAATGTGCATTTTACTACAACATTTCTTGCGCAAAAAAGGAGATTTATATCTCATCAGGACATTTGATATTTACGCGCTTTTAAGTGCAACTAAAAATGGAATCCCACAAAGTAGTTCAGAGATTAGCGTGAGCATTATGATGTTAATCTTTAACCATACGATTGCAGAAATTGCGGGAGATAGAGGAATCGCAATTTATAGTGTTTTAATGTATGTGGGGATTATTCCTTTTACGATTCTGCTTTCTATGGCGCAAGGTGTGCAACCCATTGCAAGTTTTAACTATGGTGCAGGATTAATGGAGCGCGTGCGAAGAGTGTTTAACTTTGGTTTAGTTTTTAGCTTTGGAGGTGGAATCACACTTTATTTTTTGACTTTTGTTTTCTCTCCTTTTTTGATTGCTTGGTTTTTGCCAAATGACATTGCAATGCGTGATGCAAGCTTGTTGAGTGATACACAAAATGCAATGAAATTTTATTTTTTGGGCTATATTTTGTTGGGTGTTAATATTGTGAGTGCGATTTTCTTTCAATCCATTCAGCGCACGTTCAGTTCCTTTGTGATTACTTTTTCCTATACTTTACTTTTTGCGCTTTGTTTTGTGATGATTCTACCCAAAATGTATGGATTTAATGGTGTGATTCTTTCTTATCCATTGGGAACTTTATGTGCAACTTTTGTTTCTTTTGGAATCATTTTATATGAATGCAAGCAAGGTATTTTGAAAAATTATTAAAAAATTATAAAAATTTTGTTTTATATATTAGATTTTATCAAACTACAAATATATTAAGTGTAATATCAATTTATTAAAGATTATTCAAGGTTAATCTTTAAAATTTTAATTTTTTACAGAAGAGGTTATCATGGGAACTAGAAAAGAACATGACTTCATCGGTGAGTTAGAAATTGACGATTCTGTGTATTATGGAGTGCAGACTTTTAGAGCTGTGGAAAACTTCAAAATGACTGGAAGAACGCTCAAAAACTATCCTTTTTTTGTCAAGGCGTTTGCACAAATTAAAAAAGCAGCTGCATTAGCAAACAAAGAAGTAGGAGTGCTTGATGCACAAAAAGCAGATGCAATTGCAAAAGCCGCGGATAGATTGATTAATGGTGAATTTATTGACCAATTTGTCGTGGATATGATGCAAGGAGGTGCTGGAACATCTACTAATATGAATGTTAATGAAGTCATTACTAACATTGCATTGGAAAGTATGGGACATAAAAAGGGAGAATATCAATATCTTCACCCTAATGACCATACCAATTTGGGACAATCCACGAATGATACCTATCCAAGCTCTATCAAAGTTGCAACTCACGAGAAATTAGGACATTTACTTGAGGCAATGGAAGAGCTTAAAAAAGAGCTTGAGAAAAAAGCAAAAGAATGGAAAGATATTATCAAAATGGGACGCACAGAGTTAGAAGATGCTGTACCAACAACACTTGGAAATACATTTAATGCGTTTGCAAGTTATATCAAAAGCGATATTGCAAAAATCAAAGCAGCAAGAGAATCTATGGCGGTGCTTAATATGGGTGCAACTGCGATTGGAACAGGAATCAACTGCCACCCAGATTATAAATTTGTCGTAGAGAAAAAACTAAAAGAAATCACAGGAGTAGAATTTAAGCCTGCAGAGGACTTTATCGCTGCGACACAAGATACTGCGGATTTCGTGCATGTCAGCGGCGCACTAAAAACTGCTGCAGTGAGACTTTCTAAAATTGCAAACGATATAAGATTAATGAATAGCGGTCCTAGATGCGGACTTGGCGAAGTGAATTTGCCAAAAATGCAGCCCGGAAGCTCTATTATGCCCGGCAAAGTGAATCCTGTAATTTGCGAAGTTGTGGGAGAGGCTTGCTATGAAGTCATCGGAAATGATGTAACGATTATGCTTTGTAGTGAAAGAGGAGAGTTTGAGTTAAATGCGTTTGAGCCCGGTATTGCCTACGCACTTTTTAATTCTGTAATAGTTTTGGAAAATGCAATGAGAACTTTAGCTCAAAAGGCTATCAAAGATTTGACTGCAAATCCGGAAGCTTGCAAAAATGCAGTGCTTAATTCTATTGGAATCGTAACAGCGTTTAACCCTGTGTTGGGCTATGAAAAATCCGCTAGTATGGCAAAAGAAGCGTTGCAGACAGGCAAATCAGTAGCGGATATTTGCTTGGAGAGAGGATATTTACCAAAAGAAGAGATTGATAAAATCTTAGACCCAAAAAATATGCTAAATCCACAAATGAAATCAAAAAAATAAGGAAAAAGAATGGAAATGTTAATGCTTATTCTGCAAGTGATTGTGCTGCTTGGCGCGATTTTTGTAGGGATTAGACTTGGAGGGATTGGAATCGGTTATGCCGGTGGTTTAGGTGTTGTGATTTTAGGGCTTTGCCTTGGTATGAAGCCTGGTGCGATTCCATGGGATGTTATCTTGATTATTATGTCTGTTATTGCAGCAATTTCTGCAATGCAGCTTGCAGGAGGCTTAGATTATTTAGTGCAAATTGCAGAGAGAATCTTGCGTTCCAATCCAAAATATATCAACTATCTTGCTCCAACCGTTACTTACTTCTTGACAATTTTGGCGGGGACTGGGCACACTGCATTTTCTATGATTCCTGTTATCGTGGAAGTAGCAAAAGAGCAAAATATTAAACCTTCTGCACCGCTTTCTATTGCGGTAGTTGCAAGTCAAATCGCAATTACTGCAAGCCCTGTAAGTGCGGCAGTTGTATATATGACCGGTGCGCTAGAGCCACTTGGTTGGAGTTATCCACTTCTTTTGGCTATTTGGATTCCAACTACATTTATTGGTTGTATGCTAACAGCGTTTGTGGTTACAATGTTCTCAAATCTTGACTTGAGTTCAGACCCTGTATATCAAGATAGATTAGCAAAAGGTTTAGTAAAACCAGCAGTAGGTGCGCAAAATATGCAACTTAAAGAAGGTGCAAAACTTTCTGTTGGGATTTTCCTTATTGGCGTTTTGGCTGTTGTTTTGTATGCGACTGCGATTTCAAAAATTGGTGGCAAACCTGTCTTTATTGAAAATGTTGTCGTGCCTAGAGATGCAGCGATTATGAGTTTTATGCTCGGGGTAGCGACTTTTATCACCATTCTTTGCAAAATTGAAGTAGGTAAAATTGCAGAGTCAAGCGTATTTAAATCTGGTATGATTGCGTGTGTGTGTGTGCTTGGTGTTGCTTGGCTTGGAAATACATTTGTAGATGGTTATAAAACACAAATTGGTGAATTGTCTAGCGATTTGGTTAAACAGATTCCAGCTTTATTGGCAGTTGCTTATTTCTTTGCGGCTACCTTGTTGTATTCTCAAGCAGCCACTGCAAAAGCAATTACACCTGTGGTGATTACAGCTCTAGGTATTAGTGTTGCAAATCCGGGCGATTCTTATATGATTGTTGCTTCTTTTGCTGCGGTTTCTGCTTTGTTTGTATTGCCAACTTATCCTACATTACTTGGTGCGGTGCAAATGGACGATACAGGTTCAACAAGAATCGGGCATTATATCTTTAACCACGCATTCTTGATTCCCGGCGTTTTAGCGATTGCCTTTAGCGTTATCTTAGGATTCGTTGCAGTTGCTTTTGTATAAATTCTAAAACTCTCAAGTTTCCCTTGAGGGTTTTTTAAGCTTTTCACTTTCATTCTACTTCTCTTTTACAATTCTATTTACCAACTATTTACTTTTTGATTTAAGTCAAGGAGTTTTGTAGAAAATAAAATTAAAATAATGTCCTTGAATTTAGAATCTTTGAATGATTTTGGATTCAAAAAATACTAAAAGGAGCGTCTATTGAACGGTAAAGAACCTAAAAAACCGCTCTCATTTGTCGCTTTGTTGTTAGGGGTTTTGTGTCTATTTGCTTGTATTATAGGGCTATATACTTTCTATAATGCAAAAGGTATGTCATATTTCAGCAATGAAAGTGAAGCTTGTAATAATTGCCATATTATGAATGATGTTTATAATGATTGGTTGAAAAGCTCGCATTCAAAAAAGATTGCTGGAAAACCACGTGCAACTTGTAATGATTGCCATTTACCGCATAGTTTTGTAGAGAAGTGGATTGCAAAAGCGGAAAGTGGAATAGGGCACGCGTATGCATTTACCTTTAAACTAGATGTGTTGCCAACAAATTTGAGTGCAACACAAAAATCTAAAGGAATGATTCAAGATAATTGCGTGCGTTGCCATAGCGAAATGGTGAGTAATGTCGTGAATCCTACGACTAATCCACACGGGAATGAGTCTCTTAGTTGTGTTTCTTGCCATACAGGCGTAGGACATAAACGAGGTTTTTAAATTATTTAGGAGGTTAAAATGCAAAAAAAATCGCCTTTAATGCCAATTTTGGTGGTGATTGTTTTAATTGTGATTTCTGGAATGCTTTGGCTAAACTCTGATATTAGCAAGAAACAAGCAGAAAGCACAGGTGGGCTAAGCTCTAAGGGCTTTGTAGAGATGAGTGATGAAAATCCAACTTTTGACTATTGGGGCAAGAATTTTCCGGATTATTTGGATATGTATTTGACGGTAGAAAAGCAAGCTCCTATTTCAACAGAATTTGGTGGGAATTTGGCGTATTCTAAATTGATTCGTTATCCACAGCTTACGATTCTTTGGGCGGGCTATCCTTTTAGCATTGACGCAAATGAGGAGAGAGGGCATTTTTGGATTCAAGTAGATCAAATGGATACAGCAAGAAATAATAAAGATTTTCTAAATGCACATGGCTTTGCAGGATTTGGCGGACAACCTACGGCTTGCATGAATTGTCATAGTGGTTGGAGCCCTTGGTTACTTAAAAATGTTGGAATCGGAAATACCCCAGAGGAAAAATGGATTTCTTTTAACTCTACGAAATATTGGACGATGATTAAAAATGTCCCAGCAGTCAATGGAATTGAGCCAAACTCTGAAGCACATAGCGGACCGCATGGCGGTAAAAGAATGGGGGTAACTTGTGCGGATTGTCATAATCCAAATGATATGCAGTTGCGTTTAACGCGTCAGGCTGCAATTAATGCACTTGTAAGTCGTGGTTATGAAAAAGACCCTGTAACAGGAATCAAAGCAAGTCGCGATGAAATGCGCACACTCGTTTGCTCACAATGCCACGTAGAATATTACTTTAAACCAACAGGCACAAAAGTTAAGGTGATGGGAGAATCTATTGCGAATGATTCTACACAAAAGTGGTGGAATGGCACACAAAAAACTTATGATGAGTTTGATTCTTGGAGAAATGGCAACGAGCCCACTGAAATTGAAGTTGCAGGCTTAGAATTGGTATTTCCTTGGAGTGCTTGGAAGAAAAATGAGCCTTTTAGAATTGAAATGTTTGATGAGCATTATGAAAAAGTGCGTGATATTTTTGCCCAAGATTGGCAACATAAAATCACTAAAGCCCCGATGTTAAAAATCCAACACCCAGAGACAGAGCTTTTTAGCGGTGGTGTCCATGCAGCAAATGGCGTAAGTTGTGCGGATTGTCATATGCCCTATAAGCGCAAAGGAGCGAAGAAAATGACAGAACACAATATCACCTCTCCATTGCAAGATATTAACGCTGCGTGCAAAACTTGCCATACACAAAGCGAAGAGTATTTAAAAGCGCAAATTTTTGATATTCAAAAATCCATTGCATTTGATTTAAGAAGTGCAGAATATGCAACGGTTAGTTTAATTGAAGACATTAAAGTTATGCGTGAGAAACTTGGTGCATTGCCTGCTTTTCAAACGGATGGCAAAGTAGATGATAAAAAGATTTCTGCGGCTTTAAAAGAGCCATTAGAGCTTCATCGCAAAGGACAAATGAGAGGCGACTTCGTGGGTGCGGAAAACTCCACAGGATTCCACAATCCAAGAGAGGCAAGTAGAATGTTACTTCAAGCAGTTGAAATGGCTAGAATGGGGCAAACAAAACTCGTTGAAATCGCAAATGCAAATGGAATCAAAGATTTTAAAACCTCTAATTTAGGTTTCGAGGAGATTCAAAAGTATAATCCGGGTGAGATTATTTATAAAGTGGATTTGAATGGACATAAAGCAGGAGAACGTTATTATAAACACGAAGAAATCAATGGTCCAGCTCCAAAAGAATTAATGGAATTGGATAAAAACAACAAACCTTATAACTATAAGGTAATTGATTCTAAAACTTCTGCGTATTAATGCTTATTCCCAAATGCTTTAAGGCATTTGGGAATTTAATCTTTTAACTGATAAATAATAGGAATCTGCAAGCGCACATTATTTGTATAAACTGGAAAATCAACCGAAGCTCTTTGTATGGTTTGGAGCGTATTTTTATCCAAAATCTCATATCCTGAACTTTTAATAATTTTTAAATCCTTTAATTGTTTTTGTTGGGTCCATAGGAATTCCACCAAAACCTTTCCTTGTATGCGTATTTTTCTTGCTTGTCTTGGATAAGTGGTGGCACTATCAATCGCTAATTTTACAGCTTTTAAAAAAGGATTATTGTCTTTGCCATAGGAGAAAAATTGCGTTTCTGTTCCGCTTGTATTTGAAGGAGATA
>NZ_CATKCB010000159.1:0-10380 GCF_949747025.1 Helicobacter sp. UBA3407
GCAGGGCAAAGTTAAGAAGATTACAAGTTTTGGAATGTTTGTAGATATTGATGGCGTAGAGGGTTTGGTGCATTATACAGAAATTAGCTACAAAGGTCCTGTGAATCCTTCAAAACTCTATAAAGAGGAAGATATTGTTCCCGTGAAAGTTTTAAGCTACGACAAGGATAAAAGACGTTTAGCTTTGTCTATCAAGGCAACGACAGACGACCCTTGGAAAGAGATTGAGAATGAATTAGAAGTGGGCGATGCGATTAAAGTAACGGTAAGCAATATTGAACCCTATGGTGTTTTTGTGGATTTAGGCAATGATATTGAGGGATTCTTGCATATTTCTGAAATTTCCTGGAATAAAAACATTCAAAATCCTGAAGAATTTTTAAAAGCGGGACAAGAAATTGATGTAGAAGTGATTGAAATTGATACAAAAGATAGACGCTTAAGAGTTTCTTTGAAAAAACTTTTGGACAAGCCTTTTGAGCAATTTGCTAAGAAGCATAAAGAGGGGGAAATCCTTAAAGGAGTTGTCGCAACTTTAACAGATTTTGGAGCATTTATTAAGTTGGATAGTATTGATGGTTTATTGCACAATGAGGACGCTTATTGGAATAAAAATGAAAAATGCAAAGATT
Source organism: Helicobacter sp. UBA3407 (assembly GCF_949747025.1). Classification (NCBI taxonomy): domain Bacteria; kingdom Pseudomonadati; phylum Campylobacterota; class Epsilonproteobacteria; order Campylobacterales; family Helicobacteraceae; genus Helicobacter; species Helicobacter sp. UBA3407. The sequence continues at coordinate 633 of NZ_CATKCB010000159.1, forward strand.
TAATGAGAGTTGGCGAAACCATTGAAGTAAAAATCGCAAAAATTGATAGAGAAAAAGAACGCATTTCTTTAACGCGCAAAGGCTTAATTGCCTCACCAGTAGAAGAGTTTGCAAAAAAATATTCTATGGATGATGCGGTAGTAGGGTCCGTGAGAGATATTAAGGATTTTGGCGTCTTTATTAAGATTGATGATGAAATGGACGCACTCATTCGCAATGAAGATTTGTTCCCGCTTAAAAAAGAAGAAATCAAAGTGGGCGATAAAATCAATGGTGTAGTTTCTTTGATTGACGCAGAAAATAATAGAATCCGCGTTTCTGTGCGCAGATTAGAGAGACAAAAAGAAAAAGCAAATCTTAAAAATTTTAATAGTAACACAAACGATAAAATGACACTAGGGGATATTATAAAAGACCAAATCCAATAGTCTTAGAATGGAAATAATATGCAAGTAAGAGTTTTGATTGGAATTTTTTCTTTCTTAACTTGTATATTATTGTTTGTTTTGATTCGTAATTACATTGATGCAATGAATGTCTATTCTTTGCCAAAAGTTAATCCTTATGAGCTTGCGCAATTTGATGATAATAAGACGAAACCACTTGAAATGCCAGATTGGCTTGATAGATTATCGGGACAAGATGAACGTGAGTTTATTTATCCAGCTTCAGAGTTGCAGGTTAAATTACTTTTTGCAGATGAGCTTAAACAAAGTTCTAAAGAAATTTTTAGAGTTTCTGTGGGAGTTATTAACGATTATCAATTTTTTTGTATCAATCAAGTCTTAGGAGCATACAATATAGAATATTCTTATTATAAAATTGGTGAGAGTATTTCTCTTGTGGTTGCAACAGAAGATGAAAATTATCTCCGTAGTGTTTTGGAAAAACTAAGACATTACGAAATTAATTATACTTTATCTAAATCTTAAAATGGAGAGTTTTAATGGCAAAATATACGATTGTTGTGTGTGATCATATTCATCAAAGTGGTTTGGATTTGTTGTCAAAAGACATAGAAGTAGAAATGTTGAATTTGGCGAGTTTGCCTAAAGAGGAATTAAAAAAAGAGTTGTATAGAGCAGATGTGGCAATTACTAGGAGTTCAACAGATGTGGATATGAGCTTTTTGGAATCTGCAACAAAATTGCGTGCGGTTGTGCGTGCAGGAGTGGGGGTAGATAATGTAGATATTGAAAATTCTAGCAAAAAAGGTGTAGTAGTAATGAATGTTCCAACTGCAAATACCATTGCTGCAGTAGAGCTGACTTGCGCTCATATTTTAAATACGATTCGTAGGTTTCCTGAAGCCAATGCACAACTAAAAGTGGAGCGTAAATGGAAGCGAGAAGATTGGTATGGAACAGAATTGAAAGATAAAAAACTCGGAATCATTGGTTTTGGGAATATTGGTAGTAGGGTAGGCAAACGTATGAAAGCTTTTGAAATGGAAGTGATTGCTTATGACCCTTATATTAATCCAACCAAAGCCACAGATTTGGGTATTGGATACACAAGAAACTTTGATGAGATTCTAAGCTGTGATATTATCACGATTCATACGCCAAAAAACAAAGAAACCATTAATATTATTAATAAAGAGCAAATTACCAAAATGAAAGATGGTGTGATTTTGATTAACTGCGCACGTGGAGGTTTGTATAACGAAGAAGCACTTTATGAGGCATTAGAATCGGGCAAAATTAGGTTTGCAGGGATTGATGTTTTTGCCAAAGAACCGGGGAATTCAAATAAATTATTAGATTTAAAAAATATTTATGTAACGCCGCATATTGGTGCAAATACTTTAGAATCTCAAGAAAAAATTGCTATCCAAGCAGCGGAAGCTGCTCTTGAGGCTGCACGCGGTTCAAGTTTCCCCAATGCACTGAATTTGCCCATCAAAGAAAATGAATTACCAAGCTTTATGAAAGCCTATTTAGAGCTTGTGCAAAAAATGGCATTTTTTGCGATTCAAATCAATAAAGATGAAGTGCGTTCCATTACTTTAGAAGCGGAGGGAGAGATTAGAGATTATCTTGCTTCGCTTTCCACCTTTGCATTAGTTGGAATCCTTAATGCAACGATTGGCGATAAAGTCAATTATGTCAATGCACCTTATGTTGCTAAAGAAAGAGGCATTGAAGTGAAACTAGAAGGAAAAGAATCGCAAAGTGCCTATAAAAATCAAATTAAGCTGACTTTACTTACTCAAAATGGTGAATTTAGTGTCAGCGGAGCCGTCTTTAACGAATCTACGCCAAAAATTGTCAATATTAATAATTTTGCATTAGATATTGAACCAAAGGGAAAGATGATTTTATTTAGAAATGATGATACTCCCGGTGTTATTGGATTTGTTGGCACGACTTTGGCAAAACATAATATCAATATTGCCGATTTTCGTTTGGGACGTTACAAAAAAGAAGCATTGGCTTTGATTGTGGTAGATGATGTTGTTTCTCAAGAAGTATTGAATGAGCTTGCGAGCTTAGAAGCATGTATTTCTATCAAATATGCAATCTTGTAATCTTTAGGAATCTTTAAGGATTCCTTCTCCTGCATTCGTCTTAGTAAAATACTCTAATAAATCCTGCTTTATAAAAATTAAAGAAAAATGTTACTTTTTTGCTTAAATTTAAGAACTTAATTCTTTCAAAACAAATTATTTAATTATTCTTAAAATAAAATTTGAATAAACTAATCAAGTTAAATTAAATTTTTGGAGGAATGTATGTGGCAACAAATAACTGATCCGCTAGGGAATATATTTTTAAGTGCGGCGGTGGCTTTTATTCCAATTTTATGTTTTTTGTTATGTTTGCTAACTTTTAAACTTAAAGGTTATCAAGCGGGATTTATTACCGTGATTGTTGCAAGTGCAGTGGCTTTTTTTGTCTATGGAATGCCTTTTTCTTTGATTGGTGCGTCCTTTGTGCAAGGTTTTGCGCAAGGAATGTGGCCTATCGCGTGGATTATTATCGCCGCCATTTTTCTCTATAAGCTTTCAGTGAAATCTGGTTCTTTTGAAGTGATTAAACAAAGCGTGATGAGCATTACGCCCGATCATAGAATCCAAGTTATTTTGATTGGTTTTTGCTTTGGTTCTTTTCTTGAAGGTGCGATTGGGTTTGGGGGACCTGTTGCAATTACTGCCGCGCTTTTAGTTGGGCTTGGATTGAAGCCTCTTTATGCCGCAGGACTTTGTTTGATTGCAAATACCGCTCCCGTTGCATTTGGTGCAGTTGGGATTCCAATTATTGCAATGTGCAATCTTGTAGGTGTTGATCAACACGCTGTTTCTGCTATGGTTGGGCGAATGCTTGTCCCGTTAAGTCTCACTGTGCCATTTTTTATCGTTTTTTTGATGGACGGATTCAAAGGAGTAAAAGAGACTTTCCCCGCAATTTTTGTTGCAGCGGTTTCTTTTACTGGAACGCAATTCTTGAGTTCAAACTTTCTAGGTGCAGAGTTGCCTGATATTGTATCTGCTATTGTTTCTTTAGCTTGCACTACTTTATTTTTGAAAGTTTGGAAGCCTAGCAATATCTTTAGATTAGATAATGAGACAAATTTTTCAAATAATACCCAATTGGAGTTGGGTGTTGTCGTGAAAGCTTGGATGCCCTTTATTTTGTTGATTATTTGTATTGTAATTTGGACACAACCTTGGTTTAAGGCATTATTTGCTAAAGGAGCAATTTTTGATTATACGCAAGTAACGATTGCATTTAATAATATTCAAGGTGGAATCTTAGATGAAAATGGCAAAGCAATTTCTTTAAGTTTGCCTATTAATTTTGTGGCACTCCAAGCAGGGACTGCAATTTTATTGGCAGCATTTTTAACCATTTGGACATTAAAAATCAAAGCAAGTGATGTGGGGGAATGCTTTTGGGATACTTTGAAAGAAATGGCGATTCCTTGCATTACAATTGGACTTGTGGTTGCCTTTGCCTTTATTGCTAAAAATTCGGCAATGAGTGCAACACTTGGTTTGGCGTTTGCACAAACCGGCGATGCCTTTGCTTTCTTTAGTCCTGTGATTGGTTGGATTGGCGTTTTCCTAACCGGAAGTGATACGAGTGCAAACCTTCTTTTTGGTCCTCTTCAACAAGTAACAGCCGGAGAATTAGGTGTAGGAGAGGCATTATTTTTGGCAGCAAACTCCGTAGGCGGTGTTGTAGGTAAAATGATTTCTCCTCAATCCATTGCCATTGCTTGCGCGGCAGTAGGTTTAGTCGGCAAAGAATCTGAATTGTTTAAATTCACATTGAAATATTCTATTGGCTTTATTTTGTTGATTGGAATTTGGACATTTATTATTGCATTTTTCTTAAATGGCATCATTCCAGAAATAGTGCCGCTCATAAAATAAGGTAAAAACAATGAGAAAAGTATATTTTTTTGCAACTTGTTTAGGCACAGCTACAATGCAAGAAGTTGTGCTAAGTGCAATCAAGCTCCTTCGTCGTGAAGGAGTAGAGGTAATCTTTAAGAAGAATCAAACTTGTTGTGCGCAACCTTCTTTTAATTCCGGATATTTTAAGGAAAGCAAAGAGGTTGCACTTTATAATATCCAGCAATTTAAGGAAGATTATCCTATCGTCGTGCCAAGTGGCTCTTGTGCAGGAATGATGAGCCACGATTATTTGGAGCTATTCAAGGGAGATTCTAATTTTGACTTGGTGAAGCGGTTTAGCCAACGCGTGATAGAGCTAAGCCAATATTTAGATGAAGTTTTAAATGTGGATTATCAAGATAAAGGAGAGAATGTCAAGGTAACTTGGCATTCAAATTGTCATGCTTTAAGGATTCAACAAAGTGTGGAAGCAAGTAAAAATCTACTAAAGCGGCTCAAGAATGTAGAACTAATCCCTTTGGAGTTTGAAGAGGAATGTTGTGGATTTGGTGGGACATTTTCTGTCAAGGAGCCTGAAATTTCCAATGCTATGGCAATGCAAAAAATCAAAGACATAGAAGCAACAGGCGCAAAATATGTTGTAAGTGGAGATGGAGGTTGTCTTTTAAATATTCAAGGCACAATGAGCAAGCTAGGAATAAATACTAAAGGTATTCATCTTTATGAATTTTTATTGAAACGATTAGAGGGGGTGAGCTTATGAGTGTAGAACATAGAATCGCACACGAGGAAATAGTACATACGAAGTTAAACGATTCTCAAATGAGAGAAAATTTGAATGTTGCTATGCACACACTACAAAGAAATCGTCTAAAAATCATTGAGGATAAATTTGAAAATTGGCAAGGATTGCGAGACAAAGCAATGCAAGCAAAAAATAATGCCTTGATGAGCTTAGAAGAAAGATTGTTGGAGTTTGAAAAAAATGCTATCAAAAATGGCATACAAGTGCATTGGGCTTCAAGTAGTGAGGACGCTTGCGAAATTATTTATGAATTAATGAAAGAAAAAAATATTCGCAAGATTCTTAAGGGCAAATCTATGGCGAGTGAGGAAATCGGTTTAAACCATTTCTTGGAGAAAAAGGGAATTAGTGCCATTGAAACAGATTTGGGGGAGCTTATTTTGCAACTTAATGGCGAAACTCCCGTGCATATTGTTGTGCCAGCAATTCACCGCAATCGCTATGAAGTAGGTAAGATTTTTGAGGAAAAGTTGGGTGCTAGTTTGGAATCCGAGCCTGAAAAACTCAATGCAATTGCGAGAAAACACTTAAGAGATGAGTTTGAAGGCTTGCAAATGGGTTTAAGCGGTGTAAATTTTGCAATGTCTAAAGAGGGTGCATTTTGGCTGATTGAAAATGAGGGAAATGGGAGAATGTGCACCACAGCTCCAGAAATTCACGTAGCAATTTGTGGGATTGAAAAGGTAATGGAAACCTTTGAAGACGCAGCAACAATGGTGCATTTGCTTACTCCCTCCGCAACAGGACAATTTATACCAACTTATAATAACATCATCACTTCCCCAAGAAAAAATGGCGATTTAGATGGACCAAAAGAAGTGCATATTGTCTTGTTTGATCATCATAGAAGTGATATGCTCTCACATTCCGATTATTATGAGGCATTGCGTTGTATTCGTTGTGGAGCGTGTATGAATTTCTGTCCTGTTTATGATAAGATTGGAGGACATACCTATCAAACGATTTATCCCGGACCTATTGGAGAAGTAATTAGCCCGAATCTTTTCGGGATTGATTTAACAGGAGATATTTTAAGCTTTTGCTCACTTTGTGGAAGATGTAGTGAAGTTTGCCCTGTAAAAATTCCGCTTGCGGATTTGATTAGAAAGTTAAGGGCAAATAAAGTAGGAGAAGGAAAAAACCCTCCTTTGGGTGCAAGTATGTTGAAGCTTAACAAATGTGAATCTTTGAGTATGCAAGGTTTTGCTAAAGTTGCAACCAATGGCACATTGTGGAGATTATCACTTGGCAATGCACATTATTTCAATGGTGCTTTGCATCGTTTTAAAGATTCTTTACCTGTGATTAAAAAATGGAGCGCATTCAAGGAATTGCCACAAATCAAAGGTAATCTTTATCAACAGATTCAAAAGTTGCAAGGGGTGCATTATGACTAATAGGATTGAGAGTATTTCACAAAGAAGCAAAAAACAGATTCTAGAGAGATTAAAGAGAGCTCATAAAGTGCCAGAATTTGAACGCAAGCCTAGTATCGACCCTGTGGTGCATATACAAAGAAGCGGAGAAATGCTAGAGGAAATGAAACGCAAAATGACGGACAATAAATATATTGTAGAGGAATGCGATAGTAATAATTTGGAAAATAAAATCAATGAAATTGTCAAAAGTTATGGCTATCAAAAAATGATTTATTCTGAAAATTTGGGCTTGGATTTAAATAAAATTGAAGCGACACAGAAAATATGCTTCAATCAAGAAATTGAGAATCTAAGGGAAGATGTGTTTCATAGTGATTTTTCTGTCATTCGTGCGAGAGTGGGTGTGAGCTCGCATGGCGTCGCTCTCGTGCATTCTTCCAAAACTCAACCGAGAATGCTCTCTCTAGCACCGACACTTTGTATTATGTTGTTAAAAAAGGAAAATATTGTAGGAAGTTTGGCGGAGGCTTTGAATCTTGTAAAAGCTGAAAACGCAGTTTTGCCTAGCAATATTTTATTTATTGCCGGTCCCTCACGCACTGCTGATATTGAACTCATCACAGTTTTTGGCGTGCATGGCTCACAAAAAGTGCATATTATTTTATATTAAAGTTTGGGATTCTGCTTGTGGAATCCCAAATGTATTTAGCATAAATTAGCCAAGAAATCATTTTTGAAGCGAACATAATTTTGTGCCGATTCTTTGATAAGGGCTATTTCCTCTTCTTTTAATTCTCTAACAAGTTTTGCGGGATTTCCCAAAATAAGTGAGCGTGGAGGAAATTTTTTGCCTTTTGTTACAACACTCCCAGCCCCTACGATGCTATTTTCACTGATACAAACATCGTCCATAACGCACGAGTGCATACCGATTAGACAGCAAGATTCAATCTTGCAAGCGTGAATAATGCAATTATGCCCAATCGTAACATCATCTCCAATGATGACAGGGAAGCCCGCGTCTATTCTTTCGCCTTTATCATCAAAGAGTCTGTGCCAAATGTGCAAAGTAGTCAAGTCTTGAATATTTGTGCGTTTGCCAATTTTGATAAAGTTTTCATCTCCTCTTAACACGCAATTAAACCATATACTAGAATCTTCCCCGATTTCTACCTCACCGATAATCTTAGCTCCTTCTGCAATGAATACATTGGGGGAGATTTTTGGACTTTTTCCTTTAAAATTTAATAACATTTTCTCTCCTTTGTTAGTTTTAATAGAGTTTTGTTTTCTGACTTACTTCATCAAGCAAATAAATAATGTGTTGCCAAGCTAAGTTTGTTGTCTCACTCAAGCCTATCTCGCAGGTGCTAGAGCTAGCATAGAATCGCTTGATATTTTTTTGCAAAAAATAATCTTTCAAACTCTCTAGCGCATTTTGATTGAGCGTGGGATTGATAAAGCCTTTGTTTCCGGCAAAGCCACAGCAATAAGTTGGAGTGTGTTCTGCAACTTCCGCTTGCGTGCAAGCTTGCGCAATATATTTGATAGAATCCGCATAACCCTCCTTTTTGCACGCGCAGACTGCATAGATTCCAATTGGTTCATTTAGCGGAATAATCTTTATATTTGGTAGAATTATTTTTTGCACAAATACACTCATATCCAAAACTTTTAAATGTTTGTATGCATCATATTCCCTTAGTTTTTCTAAAATTTCGCTACTGCAGGCACTATGGTCGCATACAATAGGAATCTCTCCATTTTGCGATTCTATCAATAGATTTTGCAGGAGGTTTTGAATGGGATTGATTTTTGGATTTTTTTGTGTATAATCCTTAAAAGCCTTGCCACAGCACATTTTGGAGAGATTTTTAGGGAAAATTACCTCAATGTTTGCCTTGTTACAAAGACTAATAAAAACCTCTTGAATTGGGCGTAAGTCTCTTGCTAAATGAGAGGGCGCAAAAATACGATTTAAACAAGAGCTGAAATATAAAACTTTGTTTTGAGAATATATCTTTTTGTTACCAAAAAATGAAAAAGAATTTGTAGTGGGCATATATTTTGGTATATAGGGAGTTTTAAATTTTTTATTCCATTGGAGGCTTAAATTTTTGATTGTATCTCTAGAAAGCACTTTTGTGGCAAATTGCGCTAGATGAACGCCTACTTTTGCTGTATAGACTGCTTTGTCTATGTGTTGCGAGATTTTTGCGGAGAGATTTTGGCTTAATGCACTAGAATGATTATTCTTGTGTGTGGTTGCTATTTTTGCGGTATTAATGCTAAGCGGACACATTGTGGCGCACATAGAGCAAGTTGCGCAAGTCTCCACGACATATTCCTCAAACTTTGCTTCAAGTGCGCAGAGTTGTTCTTGTTCTTGTGAGGTTTTATGTTGAATTTCTTTTAAGCGCGCAATCTCTCTAAGCACCGCGATTCTTTGTCTTGGTGTGAGGGTTAAGTTTTTGCTTGGGCAGACTTTTTCGCAGAACCCGCATTCCATACAAGCATTCAAATAATCCTCTATGGCATTGGCTGGTTTTAGATTTTGAATGTGTATGTTAGGATTTCCGCAAATAATAACATCGGGGTTGAAGAGATTTTTTTCATCAAAAATTTTTTTGATTCTTTGGTTAATAGCATAAGCTTTTTCTCCCCATTCTAGCTCTACAAAGGGTGCCATCATTCTCCCTGTGCCGTGTTCTGCTTTGGTGCTACCTTTAAGGCTTACAACCATTTGCGCTAATGCGTCCATAAAACCTGCAAAATTTGCACATTCTTTTTTATCACTCAAGATAGGCGTGATGATAAAATGCACATTGCCGCTTAAAGCGTGCCCAAAAATAATGCCATCAAAATCATATTGCTTGAAAAGTTTTGTAATGTTTTCAATACCTTGTGCGAAATGAGGAATCTCAAAGCAAATATCTTCCGTGATTACCGTGCTTCCACTTCGTTTAGTCGCGGCTGAAATGGGTAACAAACCTTTACGGACTTTCCACCATTGTTCTTGTTCTTTAGCTTCAAAGCTAAAATGCAATCCAAAAAGCGTAGGAATAGAATCCAAATGTTCTTTTATTGTTTGAATGTTTTTTCCCAATATAGAGAATGTATTGGATTCTAGTTGAATCAAAAGTGCACAGTTTCCCTCTTGGACTTTTTGTAAATCTTGTGGCATACCCTCTATATGACGCA
>NZ_CATKCB010000160.1:0-7980 GCF_949747025.1 Helicobacter sp. UBA3407
ACAAGGCAAGTAATCAGCGGAAATTCCGTAGATTCTGCGACTTCAAGTAGATTAGGTGGGAGCAAGTGTGTAAGTTTTTGGTAGAGTTGATAACAAGCCGCCGCGTCCTCGCTAGCATACTGGCAAGCGTATTCTATGGAGATTTGCGAAAAGTTTTCTCCCTTTTTTACTACATCTTTATAATGAATCATCTCGTGCTTAAAATACCGCAACATTAAAGAATCCAAATTGCAAGGCAAATCACTTTGGTAAAGCCACGCGACAAGCATACTATCCTTGATATTATAAGGATTTTTGGGAGAGAAGCCGAAGTTTGTGCGTAGAATCTCTAAGTCGTATTTGAGATTATGTCCGATAATGGCTTTGGCATTAAAAAGTGCTTGGATAAATTCTAGCGCAACCTCTTGACTTACCTGTTCCTCTACGCCTAGATAATTGTGCGCTAAAGGCACATAATAGGCATTTGTGCCATCAAAACTGAAAGAAAACCCTACGATTTTAGCATTAAAAACATCTAAATTTGTTGTTTCTGTATCAAAAGACACAACGGAATCGCGTGTGATTTTTGGGAGAAATGCTTGCAATTTTGTATCCGTGTTTAACAAATGCGCTTGAAAGTGAAAAGGTGTTGGAGCGGGGGTTTGTGGGATAAAATCTTGCGATTCTCTGATTTTTGTTGCGTTTTCAAATAGGTGTAAAGATTTTTTAGCAGAATCTTTGGACAGAATCTTTTTTAACACACTATTAATTTCATATACCTTGAGTGATTCTGTAATTTTTAATAATGGGTTTTGATGTGGCATTTGGCAGTCTTGGAGATTGAAATCCTCTAGCAAATCCTCACGCAAGCGCACAAGCTCCAAAGAGCGATAAGCGTCCTCTTTGTAAATTTTCAATAGTTCTTGTGTGCGCTTAGAAGCAATTTTATCAATGTTTTCGTAGATTCCATTAAGGCTGTGGAAATTGTGCAATAATCCTGCCGCGCCTTTTGCTCCAATTCCTTTGACACCGGGAATATTATCCGAACTATCCCCCACAAGACTCTGAAAATCTATAAATTGCGCTGGGGTTACTCCATATTTGTCTATGCAATCTGCGATGTGGATTTCTTTTTTTTTCTTGGGGTCAAAGAGAAAGGTGTTGTCATTAATGAGTTGGTAAAGGTCTTTGTCGTGGCTGATAATGCGTACTTGGACATTGAGGCGATTGGCTTGTTTGTTGATAGAAGCGATAACATCGTCTGCTTCATAACCTGCAATAGAAATGTTTCTAAATCCCATTTGTTCTACCCATTCAATCGCAACTTTGAGTTGTAGCTGCAAATCTTGTGGAGCTTCTGGGCGATTCGCTTTATAAAGTGGGTCAATGCTTTTGCGGAAATTTTCTTCTTTGGAATCTAGCGCGAAAACTAAATAATCTTGCGGATAATCCTTGTAGAGTTGCAAAATAAGTTTTGCAAATCCCGTCAGCAATCCTGTAGGGAATCCATCGTGGTTTTTGAGCGGGGGTAGGGCAAAATAACTGCGAAAAAGGAATCCGAAAGTATCAATTATTGTCAGTGTTTTCATTTGGTTTTTACCTTGTTTGGTGGATTTAAGCTTTGTTGTTTGCGTTTTTGGGTAATTGTAGTGCCCCCGATTCCATAGTTATCGCAGTCAATCTCATCAATGACAACGACAAGCGAAGCGGAATCTCTACCCAAAACCTCACTTAGAATCTCTGTAATGCCTTGTATAATGCGTTGTTTTTGCTCCTTTGTGGGTGTGCCATTTTCTCGTGTGATTTTGATATTCACATAAGGCATAGGATTCCTTTAATGTTGATTTTTTTGTGCAATTCGTTTTTTCTTGATATAAATATTAATAGATTCCACACCAAGAGAGAATGCCATTGCAAAATAAATATAAGCCTTAGAAATATGGAAATTCAAACCTTCTGCGACAAGTGTAACGCCGACTAAAATCAAAAATGCAAGAGCTAAAATTTTAATTGTCGGATTATTTTCTACAAATTCGGAAATTCCCTTGCTTGCAATCATCATTACACCTACTGCTACAATCACTGCGAGCATCATAATTTCAATGTTGCTAACCATTCCCACTGCGGTAATCACAGAATCCAATGAAAAAACAATGTCTAATATTGCAATTTGAATTAGCACATTAATAAAGCCTTTTTTTGCACTTGATTGTAGGGAATCTTGAGGTTTAGATTCGTCTGCCTCCTCTATATCGTGGTGAATCTCTAAAGTAGATTTGCCAATCAAGAAAAGTCCCCCAAGAATCAAAATTAAATCGCGTCCCGAAATGTCTTGCCCCAAAACACTAAATAAGGGCGCAGTGAGTTTCATAATCCAAAAGAGTGAAAGAAGAAGCAAGAGGCGGGTAATCATTGCAAGAGATAGTCCCAAAATACGCGCTTTCTGTCGCTGTTCTTTGGGTAATCGTCCCACAAGAATCGCGATAAAAATAATATTATCAATTCCAAGCACGATTTCAAGGGCAATCAAGGTTACCAATGCAATCCACATTTCAGGGTTTGCAATCCATTCAAACATAAGGATTCCTTTAGATTTTTAAAATAAAATCTATATTGTAAGGATTTTTTTAAAATCTTAGCTTAAAGATTTTGTTATTTTTTGTCTTTGTGATTTTTTCTGTTGCTTGCAAGTGTAGCAAAGTAATCCATAAAATATGGAATCTTACCTTCAAGGATATGGGAATCCCAATTTATTGCTTGAAATTTATTGATATTTTTGATATAAATTCAATTCTTAATCTTTCATTTAAATTAGGAAATCCTCCAAATGCAGAAAATCTTAAAAATCGCACGCGTTTTAAATAGCTTGAGTTTGATTGCCTCTTGTATTTCTGGCGTTGCATTATGGGTCTTATGTTTGCTTACTTTCGGGCTTGCACTTGCGCTCAATTTTTCTTATGTGAATAGCAAATTAGACGATTTTAGTCTTTATTGTTTTGCTTTAATGGTTCTTTTGGCATTTTCTTGGACATTACAAAAAGACAAACATGTACGCATTGATTTGCTTTATGCGCATTATAGCGACAAAACAAAAGTTATTGGTTTTCTTTTGGTGAATCTATTTTTTATTTTGCCCTTTTGTTTGGTGATGATAAAGTATGGTTTGGATTTTACGATTCAATCTTATAAAATGGGTGAATCCTCGCAAAATGGAAAGATTCCTTATTATTTTGTTTTTAAATCTTTCGTGGTGCTTGGATTTGTGCTTTTGAGTCTGCAAAGTGTTAGCGAAATTTTAAAATCTTTTGTCAAGATAAAACAACGAAATTACACGCAGAGTGCGGATTTTGTTACAGAAGAAACACAAATTTTGAAAGAAAGCTTAAAAGAGCAAAAATTAAAGCAGGAACATTAAATATGGAATTATTGGCTTTAATTGGAATCGCAATCGTGCTTTTAATTATAGGAGTGCCGGTTGCTTTTGCTTTTGGTTCTAGTGGATTAATAGTCGGAAGTTATTTAATGATTTTTGAGGAGAATCCCTATGTGCTAACTTTTTTGCCCAATCGCTTGGAGGGAATCTTTAGCAACACAACCTTGATTGCGATTCCATTGTTTATTTTAATGGGAATGATTTTGGAGAGAAGCGGAATCGCAGAGCGGCTGATTAATTCTATTGCCAAGCTTTTTGGCTCATTTGGTGGGGGAGCGGCAATGGGAGTGATTTTGGTTGGCGTGCTTTTGTCTGCTAGCACAGGAATCGTAGGGGCAACGGTGGTAATGATGGGAGTGATTGCAGTGCCTACGATGATAAAGGCAAATTATAACAAATGTTTGATTTCTGGTGTGGTGGCTGCAAGTGGCACTTTAGGGCAGATTATCCCACCTTCTATTATTTTAATCATTTTAGCAGATGTTTTAAATGTTAGTGTGCGCGACCTCTTTAGTGCCGCGATTCTGCCAAGTATTATGCTTGTAGCAACTTATGTTTTATTTGTCTTGGGTGTGGTGTGTTTTGCTCCTAAGCTTGCCCCTGCAAGTCCTGATGATTCTAAAAATCTGCGCACTTTGGCATTAGATGCTCTTAAAATGGCGATTCCACCAATTGTTTTAATTACTCTTGTGTTAGGAAGTATTTTAGGTGGAATCGTAGAACCAACGCAAGCAGCGGCAATCGGAGTGGTGGGCGCATTGCTGTTGAGTTTTTTAAATGGGCAACTGAATCTTGCTTTAATTAAGCAAGCTAGTCAAGAGACGATTGTGTTTTGTGGAATGGTTTTTATGATTCTCATTGGCGCAAACTGCTTTACGCTTGTATTTAACGAGTTAGGAGGCGATGTTGTTGTGCTTGATTTTTTCGCAAAATATTTAGATTCGCCCTTTTATTTTATGCTTGTTGCAATGCTTGTGGTGTTTGTGCTTGGCTTTTTGATTGATTTTTTTGAAATTTGTTATATTGCTTTGCCTATTTTAGCAGGGATTGCAATGCACTATCAAGTGGATATGCTATGGTTTGCATTGCTTGTAGCGATTAATCTGCAAACAAGCTTTCTTACGCCTCCTTTTGGATTTTCTATTTTCTTTTTGAAATCCGCCGTAGGAGAACAAATTAAAATTAGCGAAATTTACAAAGGTGTTGTGCCTTTTATTTTGTTACAAGTTTTGATTTTACTTTTGGTTTTTTTGTTTCCACAATTAACATTAAGCAATGAAAAATGGGCTACAATTTTGCAATTTATTTTTTAAAGGATAAAAAGAATGAAACGACGAGAGTTTTTGAAAAATACAAGTTTAGGATTCGCTTCTGCATTGGGAGCAGCAGCGTTGGTTGGCTGCAATAGCGAGAATGCAACTGCAAATGCAGAGGAAAATGCAAAGCCGACTAAAAAAGCAACGACAAAGATTCGTTTAGCAATGACTTGGTCTATTACAATGCCGATTCTTTCAGATACGGTGAAACATTATGCAAAGGTTGTTAATGAATTAAGTGGTGGCAGCATTGTGATTGAGATTTTTCCTGCGGGCAAGCTTGTGCCTGCGCTTGGAGTGTTTGATGCGGCAAGTAGCGGACAGATTGACGCATTCCATTCTGCTCCTTATTATTGGGAGGGGAAAAATACAGCGTTTAATCTTTTTTCCGGGATTCCTTTTGGTATGATTGATAGTGAGCAAAATGCTTGGTATCTCTATGGCGAGGGAATGGAGCTATGGCGTGAGATTGCAGCAAAGTATAATCTTTATCCAATGCTTGGAGGGGCGACGAGCATTCAAATGTCGGGTTGGTATAAAAAAGAAATGAATAGTTTGAAAGACTTTGAGGGGTTAAGGATTCGTATGGTAGGCGTGGCAGGGCAAGTGCTATCCAAGCTTGGTGCAGCAACGAAAAGCACGCCCGGTGGCGAAATCGTGCCAAACTTAGAAAGAGGTGTTTTAGATGCAGCAGAATGGGTTTCTCCTGCCTTTGACCAAAAGTTAGATATTCATAAAGTTGCTCCTTATTATTACACACCTTGGCAGGAAGCAGGTTCTATTACGGAATTTGTTTTTAATAAGCAGAAATGGGAGAGTTATTCTAAAGAGGTTCAAGCAATTTTGGAGGTTGCAAGTCGTGAAGCACATATGCAAATGACTGCAATGGGGAGTTTTTATAATGCCAAAGCTTTAGAAACTCTCAAAAAAGAGGGCGCAAAAGTGCGCACATTTCCTCCTGAAGTGATTGAGGGATTCAAAAAGACGCTTGCGGTGGTGCTAGAGGAGGAAAGTGCCAAAAATGCAGACTTTAAAAAGGTATTAGAAAGTTATCAGAAGTTCCAAAAAGAGCAGGCTACTTGGACACAAGATAGCTTAGGAGCGTACCTAGCGATTCGTTAGTTTATCCTTAATCAAAGTAAAAAGTGAATTATCAAAGGTGAGTAAAAAATTATAGATTGCCACGAATCGCGAACGATTCTCGCAATGACGTAATGGCAAACTTAAAATAATGCAAAGCTATGGATTGCTACTGCTCCTAAAGAGACTTTGTAAAGGACGCAATGACTTAGAAAACGCAATCTAACAAAGATGGATATAATAAAATTTTCGTTATAATTGCGCAATTTTTTAAAAAGGATAAAAGAATGTTACTTTTTACCCCCGGTCCTACTCCTGTGCCAGAGTTTGTGCGCGTTGCGATGAGTGAGCCTACAATCCACCATCGCACCCCAGAATTTGAAGAGATTTTTGCAACTACGCGTATGCTTTTAAAAGAAGTGATTCAAATGCCGGAAGTTCTCTTGCTTGCAAGCTCTGGAAGTGGAGCAATGGAGGCTTGCGTTACTTCCTTGTGTCAAAAGAAACTCTTAAGCATTAATAGCGGCAAGTTTGGGGAAAGATTTGGCAAGATTGCGAAAGCCTTTGGAATCCCAAATGTAGAGATTAAAAACGAATGGGATACGCCTGCTAGTGTGGAGTCTGTTTTGGAAGTCTTGAAACAAAATCCAGAGATTGACGCTTTTTGTATTCAAGCGTGCGAGAGTGCAGGGGGGTTGCGCCATTCTTATGAAGAGATTGCTAAAGCGGTGAAAAATCACAATCCAAAGATTATGGTCATTGTAGATAGTATTACTGCAATGGGTGTAGAAAAATTAGATGTAAGTTGTGTAGATGCACTAATTGGTGGCTCTCAAAAAGCCTTTATGCTTCCGCCGGGTCTTAGTATTATTGGATTAAGCCAATGCGCCATAGAAAAGATAGAAGAGCGCAATGTGGGGTTTTATTTTAATCTCAAAACAGAGCTTAAAAATCAGGTGAAAAATACGACAGCTTGGACTGCACCGACAACAATTATCATTGGACTTTGCGCTTTTTTACAAAAAGCAAAGGAAATAGGCTGGGACAAAATTTATCAACAAACTAAAGCGCGCTCTCTTGCGTGCAATGAGGCAATGCAAAGCATTGGATTAAAAATCTATCCAACAAAACCCGCACTCTCTATAACTTGTGTCTATGATGAAGAAAGCGACACATTGCGCAAGATTCTAAAAAATAAATTTAATGTGAATATTGCAGGAGGGCAGGATAATTTAAAAGGCAAGATTTTTCGGATTAATCATATGGGGTTGATTGATATTAGCGAGATTTCTTGGGTTGTCAATGCAATAGAATTAAGCCTACAAGAGTTAGGAAGATGCGAGTTTAAAGGCACTGCAAATCAAGTGTTTTTAAAACATTATTTTAAGCTTATAAAGTAATGCGATGAAAGTTTTAGTAACAGGCACAGCCGGGTTTATCGGTTCTTTTGTAGCAAAGACTCTTATTCAACGCGGAGATGAGGTTGTCGGGCTAGATTGTATCAACGATTATTATGATGTGCGAATCAAATATGGCAGATTAGCAGAAGCTGGAATCGCACAGGATTCTATCGTAGAAAATCAACTCTTGCAAAGCAGCAAATACCCCAATTATCGTTTTATTTGTTTGGAATTAGAGGACAGAGAGAATCTTATGAATCTCTTTAAGAATGAGAAATTTGACAAAGTTTGTAATCTCGCAGCACAGGCGGGAGTGCGTTACTCTCTTGTAAATCCTTATGCGTATATACAAAGTAATATTGTGGGATTCGTGAATATTTTGGAAGCTTGCAGGCAGTTTGGAATTGCTCATTTAGCTTATGCGTCTAGCTCGTCCGTGTATGGATTAAATGAAAAAATGCCCTTTTCTACAAGCGATAATGTGGATCACCCTATTAGCCTTTATGCAGCAAGTAAAAAAAGCAATGAACTAATGGCGCATACTTATTCTTATCTCTTTGGTTTGCCAACAACAGGCTTGCGATTCTTCACAGTTTATGGTCCTTGGGGACGACCAGATATGGCTTTGTTTTTATTTACAAAGGCGATTTTGGAGGGCAAACCCATAGATGTTTTTAACCACGGGCAAATGCTACGAGATTTTACTTATATTGATGATATTGTAGAAGGTGTCGTGCGCGTGCTTGACCACAATGCAACCCCAAATCCTACT
>NZ_CATKCB010000161.1:0-30101 GCF_949747025.1 Helicobacter sp. UBA3407
CTTAGAGTTTAAAAACGATGAAAAGTTAAAAGTATTGATTTTGAACGAAAATATGGAAGTATTGGAAGTTATAAAAGTAGATACAGAAAAAACAAATCAATTAACATTAAATTTGCCAAAAGATAAAAAGGTTTATGTTACTTTTGTGCAGCCTCAAGAAGCAGAATCCCCAATGGATTCCAATCAACTAATCTCCTCATTAAAGCAAGAATCTTTGCATCAAAGCCTTGCAAAGGAGGATTCTGCTATTTATGAGGTAGAATCTGATAAGAAAACACCCTATGAGGGACGTTTTAAGCGCAATGAATTTATGGGCGGGTTATTAGGTTTTGAGCCAGATAGATTTAATTATATTATCCCAATGAATATAAGCAGCTCAAAAGAACCCAATCAAAATAAACAGGTGGAGACAAAATTCCAAATTAGCATTAAGAAAAAACTATTAGATGATTTATTTGCGCAAGATTTAGATTTGTATTTTGCCTATACGCAACAAAGTTTTTGGCAACTTTATGATAATCAAAACTCTAGACCTTTTCGTGAAAGCAATTATGAGCCGAGTTTATATTTTAGCTATCCTTTGGAGAATTATGATTTATTTTTTAATCGTATTAATTTTGGCTATTTACATCAAAGTAATGGTGGTGACTTGAGCCATTCTCACAGTTGGGATAGGATTTTTGCGGAGGGAATTTATAGTTATGGAAATTTTGTTGCTTCTTTAAGGGCTTGGTATAGAATCCCAGAAAAGGCTGAAAAGGACGATAATCCAGATATTACTAAATACTTAGGTTATGGCGATTTGAGTTTTGGCTATTTATGGAACAAACATCTCTTTACAGCGACTTTGAGGAATAATTTGAGAGAGGATAATAAGGGAGCTATTTTATTGGATTATTCCTACCCAATTTATAAGAATCTTTATTTGTATTTGCAATTTTTCAATGGATATGGGGAGAGTTTGCAGGATTATAATAACTCCATTAATCGCTTTGGTATTGGTATTTTGTTTAATCGTTAGGAGAATATTTATTTGGGATTTTGCTTTAATCTTTGTAAAGTGGTGGCCACGACTGGACTTGAACCAGCGACCACTACCATGTCAAGGTAGTGCTCTACCAACTGAGCTACGCGACCAAATAAAATAAAGACGAGATTCTATCACGACACACTTTTATCTTTTCTTAAAAATGTTTGATAAAGTATAAGAACAACCCCTAAATCAATCATCACATCTGCAAAGTTAAAAATTGCAAACTCAAATTGATAATGCCAAAAAATATAATCCACTACTCCTCCGTGTATGAAGCGGTCTAAGACATTAGAAAATCCCGCTCCAAAAATGATTCCAAGAGGGAGAGTATGGGATTGGACGAATTCTTGATTTTTCCATAAGTAAATAAGGATTCCAAAAAGAAGTAAAACTTGCAAAAATTTTAGCCAATCTCCCAAAAATGCGAACATAGAAAATGCCACACCTTTATTATAAACAAGAAGAAGAGAGACAAAGCGAGTTTCATAAATCATATCGCCAAACTGATAGCCTTGCAATAAAAAGGACCATTTGATGGACTGGTCTAATGCAAAAATAATAACAAATGCTATACCAAAATTTATCCATTTTTGATATAAATCCGATGAAAGGACTAGCAAATTTTTCCCTTGAAATAGGTTTCACATTCTTGCATTATTTTTTCTAATTTTTTAACTTCTTTTCCCTCAAGTAGAATCCTTAGCTTATTTTCTGTGCCACTATATCGGATTAAATGCCGAATATTATGTGATTCTATGGTTTCAAGCAAGGCTTGATAATTTTCTAGCGATTCCAATGCAGGTTTGGAATCCACATTTAAATTTTTTAAGATTTGGGGATAAAGTTTAAAACAATCTAAGGCTTTGGAGGCAGGTTTTTTAGATTTTAAAATATAGGCAATGGTTTGCAAGGCACTTACTAACCCATCTCCTGTTTTTGCAAAATCACTAAAAATAATATGTCCGCTTTGTTCTCCACCAAGATTCAAGTCCTGTGCAAGCATAGATTCTAAAACATATTTATCTCCCACATTGGAGCGAATCAATTGGATTTGATGTTCTTTTAAAAATTCCTCTAAAGCATAATTGCTCATAATTGTTGCAACCGCGGTATTATTTTTCAATGTTTTGTTTTCTTTGGCGGCGAGTGCCAAAGTTCCGATGAGTTTATCACCATGCACGACTTCGCCCTTTTCATCTACAACAACAAGCCTATCTGCATCGCCATCAAGTGCAAATCCAATGTCTGCACGCACTTTGCGCACCTCTTCTTGAAGCATAAGCGGCTGTGTCGCGCCACAATTTTCATTGATATTGAAGCCATTGGGTTCATCATTGATGACAAAAACTTCTGCTCCAAGTTCGCTAAAAATTGTAGGTGCGACCTTATAAGCTGCACCATTGGCGCAATCTATCACGACACGGATTCCGTGCAAAGATAAATCCTTTGGAAAAGAGTTTTTAATATGCACAATATAGCGTCCCACAACATCGTCAATCCGCTTACTAGAACCGACTTCTTTTCCTCTTTTTTGAGCATTTTCAAGTTGATGAGTATCGTGATAAATTTTTTCAATTCTTGCCTCATCTTTTTCATCAATCTTATAACCGCTGCGCCCAAAAAATTTGATTCCATTATCCATAAAGGGATTATGGCTTGCACTGACCATAATCCCTCCATCGCACCGCATATCTTCTGTGAGATAGGCAATCGCGGGTGTAGGCATTGGACCAATTTGTATGACTTCATATCCAACTGCTGTAAGTCCGCTAACAAGAGCATTTTCAAGCATATAGCCGCTGCGTCTAGTATCTTTGCCGACAAGGATTCTGTTTGTTTTAGAATGTTCGCGATAATAAATGCCTGCTGCGATTCCAAGTTTGAGCGCACAGAATGCGTCAAGTTTCACGCCCGCTTCGCCTCTTACGCCATCTGTTCCAAAAAGTTTCATTTCTATACCTTTTTATTTGCTTTTAATAAAAAATCAGCTAAAATTATAGCTTAAAATTTTTATAAAAGGATTAACACCCTATGGCAAATCATAAATCTGCGCAAAAACGTATTCGTCAAACAAAAACACGCACCGAACGCAATCGCTATTATAAAACAAGAATTAAAAATATGACAAGAGATTTAAGCGAAGCAATTGCTGCAAAAGACCTAAACAAAGCTCAAGAAGTATTTAAGCAAATCAACAAAAACTTCCACAGCTATGTCAGCAAAGGAATCTTGACAAAAAATACTGCTGCTAGAAAAATCAGTCGCCTCAACACTTCAGTAAAAAAACTTGCTTTAGCAAACGTTTAACTTTTGCGTTTGCGATTCTGTTTTTCTGATTTGTATGAGAGTAAATTTACCTCAATTTAGCCTTTAAGTTTCCTTATGTTAGCTTCCAAGCTTCAGCCTTTCATCAAACGTTATGATGAGATTAACAAGCTCCTAACTGACCCAGAGATTTTAAAAGATATTAAACGTATTGCAGAGCTTAGCAAAGAACAAAGTGATTTAGAAGAGTTGGTGCAAAAATCGCGTCTATACCTTAAGAATCTCCAAAGTATTGAAGAGAATAAATTATTATTAGATGATAAAGATTTGGGAGATTTAGCAAAAGAAGAAATCAAAGAAGCAGAATTGCAAAATGAGTCTTTAGAATCAGAAATTAAGATTCTTTTGCTCCCAAAAGACCCAAATGACGACAAAAATATTTATTTGGAATTGCGCGCTGGTACAGGTGGAGATGAAGCGGGAATTTTCGTAGGCGATTTATTCCGCACTTATGTGCGTTATGCAGAATTAAAATCGTGGAAAGTAGAGATTATCAGCTCTAGTGAAAATAATTTTGGTGGCTATAAGGAAGTGATTGCCCTTATAAAAGGTAAGGGAGCATATTCAAGACTTAAGTATGAGGGCGGCACGCATCGTGTGCAGCGCGTGCCAGAAACAGAATCACAAGGGCGCATTCACACTTCGGCAATCACAGTGGCGATTATGCCAGAAGTAGATGATGTGGAAGTTACGATTAATCCCAATGACCTGCGAATTGAGGTGTTTCGTGCAGGAGGGCACGGGGGACAATGCGTCAATACTACGGATTCCGCGGTAAGAATTACGCATATCCCGACAGGTATTAGTGTCTCTATGCAAGACGAGAAATCTCAACACAAAAACAAAGACAAAGCCTTGAAAATCTTAAAAGCTAGAATCTATGAAGAGCAATT
This sequence comes from Helicobacter sp. UBA3407, assembly GCF_949747025.1. Taxonomy (NCBI): domain Bacteria; kingdom Pseudomonadati; phylum Campylobacterota; class Epsilonproteobacteria; order Campylobacterales; family Helicobacteraceae; genus Helicobacter; species Helicobacter sp. UBA3407. Next base: position 4,252 of record NZ_CATKCB010000161.1, read on the forward strand.
AGAAGCGCAAATGGAACAAAATGCGCAAGAGCGAAAATCACAAGTAGGAAGTGGCGACAGAAGTGAGCGCATAAGAACTTACAATTATCCACAGAATCGCCTGACAGACCATCGCGTGGGTTTAACATTGTATAGCTTAGAAGAAATTATGTTAAGCGGTAATTTGGATATGGTGATTGACCCTATTGTGGCATATTTTCAAGCAGAAGCTTTGCAGAATAGTGGCATCTCTTAGGCATAATTCTCTTAAGCAATAAAGCAGGTAAGAGTTTTAAAAGTTTAATTTAAGTTTTGTTTTACTTAAAAAAGATATAATTATGCTTCTTTTTTACAAGGACAGATGGGTGAGTTGGCTGAAACCACATCCCTGCTAAGGATGCGTAGTCGTAAGATTACCGAGAGTTCGAATCTCTCTCTGTCCGCCACTTGAATTTCCACAGCAAAAATGATAAATATTTTTAATTCTAATTAGCTAGAAAATTTAATAATCTTTAACCTCGTCATCTTTGCAGAAATCTTACAAGAACCATACTGCTTTAGTCATTGTGAGGTTTTTAAGCCGAAGCAATCTATAATTAAGGATCTCGCAAGGATAGACATTGATAATAAGCTTGTCCGAAGCTAATACCGCCGTCATTGCAGGGAATTTGATGATGTAAATAGACTTTCTTGCCCTCTAAGGCTTCTAGTGTTAATTGTGTTAAGAGCTTGTTTTGAAAACATCCGCCACTAAGCGCAATGTTTGTAGAATCTTGTGCAATGGCAGCAATGATTTTTGCTAAAGTATAATGAAAATTGAATGCAATTTGTGGTAGAGGAATCGCATTTTGCAAATCTTGATAAATGGCTTGAATTAAAAATTGCCATAAGATAAGATTATCTCTTATTTCATAAGGATAAGCCTTTGGGGTTTTATCTTTTGTGGCAAGAGATTCTAAAATCATTCCACCCTCTCCCTCATAATCTACCTTGAAACAAACCCCACAAAGTGCGCTCACTGCGTCAAATAATCTCCCTACAGAGTTGCAGAGTATTTTTTTGTCTGATTGGTGGAAATGATAGAAGGTTTCTAGTGTAGAATCCCCAAATTCTTGCTTTAAAGATTTCAATAAGAGCAAATTTAATTGCGTATAATCCTCTTTAAAAGCATTAAATAGGACTTCTAAACCAAGCCTCCGAATGTCTCTAATGGCTTTTTCACCCCCTAAAAGCGCGAAATTATCAAAATGTGCGACACGAGAAAACTCCAAAGGTTTGCTAGGATTCCATTTTAAAAACTCTCCACCCCAAATGTTGCCATCTATTCCATAGCCTGTGCCATCAAAAATTACACCCAAAACTTCGTGTTCAATGGAATTTTCTGCAATATTAGAAAGCAAATGCGCAAAATGGTGTTGGACGAAGTGGGTTTGTGTGTTTTTATCTACAAAATCTCTTTGTGTGTAGTTTGGATGTAAATCTAACACAGAGGTTTTAAAATCTGCTTTGTATTGCGTGCAAAAAAGTTGCTGTGTATTGATAAAATTACTTAGACTTGCTGGATTATCCAAATCTCCCAAATACGGACTTAAAAGGGTTTTGTTGCGAAAATGCAGACAAAAAGTTGCTTTTTGTTGTGCTCCTAAGGCGATGAAATCTTGAGAATGATTTGTGTCAAGTGGCAAAGAAATATCACACAAAAACCCCCTAGCACGACGCATAACTTGGAAATTTCCCAAAAGATTTTTTTCTTTTAAATGATAAGATTGCACTAAACTATCGTCTATTGCATTTAAAATCTCACGATTATAGGATAAGATTCCATCGCATACCTCTCCTAAATGCTCTATGATTGCGCTAAAACTCTTGATGATAGGCTCTCCGCTTAAATTTGCACTTGTAAAAATCAGCGGAAAGTCTAATGCATGGGTCAGCAAATAATGCAAGGGCGCATAAGGCAGAATAATGCCTAAAGTCTTAAGATTTGGGGCAATGCAGTGTAGTGGCAGGGCGTGGGATTTAGTATGTGATTCCACGCTTTTTGTCTCTGCAAGGAGAATCGGTGCGATAGGTGAGGTTAAAATTCCCTTTTCATCTGCGTTTAATTGCGCATAATGTTCTGCCATTTTTAAGTCTTTACATAGAATCGCAAAAGGCTTTCTAGGACGATGTTTGCGCTCTCTTAAGAGTGTGATTGCTTCAGTGTTGAGTGCATTGCATACAAGCGCATAGCCTCCGATTCCTTTAATAGCTAGGATTTTGCCCTTTTTTAAATCCTTAATCGCCTCTTCTAAGGGATTGTGCGCAAAATGTAGCTTATGTTTTTTTGCTTTCTCGTAGAGTTCGGAATCGGGAATGTTTTTTAGGAATTCTTTTGCGGCAATAAAGTCTTTTAAATGATGGGTGTAAAATAGTTTTGGTCCGCAAACTTGACAGCAGTTAATTTCTGAATGGAATCGGCGTGAATTTGGATTATCATATTCACTTTGACATTCTTTGCACATTTGAAATTTTTGCATTGCAGTGTTCTTTCTGTCATAAGGTAAGGCAGAGATGAGGCTATATCGTGCGCCACAATTTGTGCAACTAATAAATGAATAGCCAAAGCGGCGATTATTGGGGTCAAACAATTCCTCTAAGCAATTTTGACAGAGCGCAATATCCGCTGGAATCGTAGCACTTAAAAGAGAGTTTTGCTGGCTTTGTTGAATCGTAAAATCTTGATAAAGTTTATGTGCAGAACAAGGATTTTTGGAGAAATGCGCGATTTTCGCTGCTTTTGGAGGATTTTGTAAATCTTTTGCAAAGGCTTTTAAGTCTTTCTTATTTCCTTGCACTAGGATAAAAACTCCTTGCGTATCGTTGCATACAAAGCCTTTCAGGTTGTGTTTGGTTGCGATTTTATACACAAAAGGGCGGAATCCCACACCTTGCACTACGCCTTGCAAGCGAAATTCATAGCTTAAGAGCGGAGAATTGGGAGGGGTTTTTGATGGATTTGTTTTGTTTTTGGGCATTTTTAAATTCTCTTTACCTTTTAAAATATAGAATTTTAAAATATTTTTGATTAGGAATAGAATAATGTTAAAAGGAATTTACGCGATTAGCGATACTCTTTTGACGCCAAAAGATAAATTAGAACAATCCTTGCAGGCTGCCATTCAAGGTGGAATAGCATTGTTCCAATTGCGTGATAAAGAAAGCTGTGATGAAGAAATAGCAGAACTTTGTCCCAAATTGGAGAGAATTTGCAAGGATTCTAATGTGGTTTTTGTCCTCAATGATAGAGTGGAATTGGCGATAAATCTTAAGGTTGAGGCTTTGCATATCGGAAAAAAAGCAGACGACACGCCCTATACCTTAGAGGAATTAAGGCAAATTCGCGCAGATTATCGTGGAATCTTGGGTGTTTCGTGTTATGGGAGTTTGGAATTAGCCAAAGCAGCGGTCGGAGCAGGGGCGGATTATGTAGCCTTTGGATCTTGCTTTTGCTCTCTCACCAAACCACAGGCTAAAAGAATGGATTTGAGTTTATTTAAGCAATTTTCTATGATGTCCCACTCTATTCCAGCTTGTGCGATTGGCGGGATTAATGCCCAAAATATTGCACAAATAAAAGAAGCACAAATGGTAGCGTGCATTAGCGGTATTTGGCGAGGAGACATTGTGCAAAATGTTCAAAATCTTATTAAGAATTGGAATTGTTAAATTCCAAGATTCTTAAGTATTTGTATTTAGCGGTCTTTAAAGATAATGACTTCATAGGAGCTTTGTTTTTTGATGACAGATTTACTCGGCTGATTGGCTTTGAGTTTTTCTAGGCTAAGATGTAACTCTTCAATCTCTTTGTCCTGTTCATCTAACCTATCCTTAAGTCGCAAAATAATATCCACTCCTGCAAGATTGACTCCCAAATCTCGTGTCAAGCGCAAAATCATTTTGATTTTGTCAATGTCGCGTTGGGAGTAAAGGCGCATTTTTCCATCTGTCCTACCCGGTTCTACTAGTCCCTCCCGTTCATATTGTCGTAAGGTTTGCGGGTGGATTGCTAGAATCTTGGCTACAACGCTGATTAAATAAACAGGCTCATCATAACTATACATTAAATCTCCTTATAAGTATTTTTCCAATGCGTTTTTGAGCTCATTAGGCATAGAATCACAATCGGGCAAAATAATGTTTGCTTCTAAATATAAATCGCCATAAATTTTTGTTTTGCGATTCATTGCGCCGAGCTCTTTAACGCGAAATTTTTGTGAATTTTTGGTATTTTTTGGTATTTTTAGAGTAATTGTTTTTTGCAAGGTTTCAATTTCAATTTTGCCACCAAATAATGCAATTTTTAGAGGTAAATTAAATTTTTTTGTCAAATCATCACCTTCTTGTGTGTATTGTGGGTGAGGAGAGACACTGACTTTAAGCAACAAATCCCCGCTTTGCGCCCCTATTGTTTGCCCTTTGCCTTTTAGGCGAATGGTCTCTCCATTTTTAATGCCTGCTGGAATCTTAATATCATAATTTTTGCCTTGCACATTTACACTATGTTTGCCTCCTAAAATTGCGGTAGTAAAAGGAATCGTAACTTGCGCATTGAGGTCTAAGTTGGGCTGATTTCGTGTGTTTTTAAAACCCGAATGACTAAAATCAAATCCGCCAAAGCCCGCATTGCCAAAATTTGCTCCTCCAAAACCCCCAAATCCTCCACTAAAAATTTGACTTAAAATATCGTCTAAATTCACATTGCCTTGTCCGCGGGCAAAATCATGGAAATTTTGTCCGCCAAACATAGAATCTCCAAATTGGTCGTATTGTTTGCGTTTATTTTCATCGCTTAGAATCTCATAAGCGGCATTAATTTCTTTAAATTTTTCTTCTGCTCCCGCGTCTTTATTGATGTCTGGGTGGTATTTTCTTGCTAAGCGACGATAAGATTTTTTGATTTCTTCACTACTTGCATCTTGAGAGACTTCAAGTGTTTCATAAAGGCTTTTTGACATTTTATTTCCTTAAAATATTTAAAACTTTATAGTTTATTATATAATAAAACTTTAGTTTATGTCAATCAACTTTGTAAGGATTTGGCAACTTTTCTTTTTAGTGTTATAATTGCAAATTTTCGGAGGAATTTATGCAATATCCGCTTTTGTGTTTAAGTGCAAGTGCTGGGAGTGGAAAGACTTATCAGCTTGCAATGCGTTATCTAAATCTACTGCTTTTAGGGGCAAAACCTTCTAGCATTTTAACGCTTACTTTTACGAAAAAAGCCGCTCAAGAAATGGAAGAAAGAATTATCCATAAGATTAAAGAACTTTATGACAATAAAAATAATAGAGAGTATATTAATAAATTTGAGTTTATTACTATCAAAGATGAACAAGAATGGCTAAAATGGCAAGATAAAATCAGTCAAATTTATTATGATTTTTTGCGAGAAGACTTAAAGATTACGACGATTGACGCCTTTTTCCAAAGAATCTTAAAAAATTTTTGTTGGTATGTGGGGGTAGAATATGATTTTGAGTTGCAAGAAGATGATTTAGAAGCAATTACGGAAATTTTTTTATCGCTTTTGGAAAAAACTGATTTTGAGCAGATTTTAGAGATTTGTTACCGCAAAAAACAAACTCTGAACCATATTCTCACTTTGTGCGTGTTTTTGGATTCTTTTAAGGAAATGCTCCAACAAAGCCTTTTTATACAAAAATTTATAGAATCACAAAGAGAAAACCCCAAAGAAAAAGCAATGGAATATGCTAGGCGCATTCAAAAAACTTATGTTGAGACTTTTGGAGAATTAGCAGATAGTTTGCAGTTTAGCAATTTTGAAAGCTTATTACAAAAGGGTCAAACTTGGCTAACAAAGCAAAATTTACAAGACTACAAAAGAGATAAATTTTCTAAAACTCCCTTTAATGAAGCAGATTTTGCACTCTTAAAAGAATCTATTTATCAAGGTTTATTGCAAGAAGAAGCAGAATATTTGGAGCAGCTTTATCGGATTTTTCAATGCTTTTTAAAAGCAAAAGAACATTATTATCGGCAGAATAATCGTTTAAGCTTCAATGCAGTTGCCTCAAAAGTTTATCAATTATTAGCCGCAAAATTTATTCATAAAGATTTTTTGTATTTTAGACTTGATAGCACATTGAGCCATATTTTAATAGATGAGTTTCAAGACACAAGCATTTTGCAATATGAGATTCTAAAGCCATTGATTGAGGAAATCAAAAGCGGCAAGGGACAAAAAAACTTTGAGCGGAGCTTTTTTTATGTAGGGGATACAAAGCAATCCATTTATCGTTTTCGTGGAGGGAATCCGGAATTATTTAAAATTGCAAGCAATGGAATGGAATCCCAAAACTTAGATACAAATTACCGCAGTGCTAGACATATTGTGGATTTTGTTAATGATGTTTTTACCAATACGATTCAGGATTTTATCCCCCAAATTGCGAAGATAAATGTAGAAGGTAGCGTAAAAGTGCAAGCTTGCACAAAAGAGAATCTTTATTTTGAGGTTTTTCAGAGATTAGAGGATTTAAGAAAGCTAGGGGCAAAAGAGGAAGAAATAGCGATTTTGGTTTTTGATAACAAATCCGTAGTGGAACTTGCACAATTTCTGCAAGACAAGGGGGTAAAGGTTGTCATTGACACGAGTGCAAAATTAATTCATCACAATGAAGTGCGTGCGCTAATAGAGGTTTTAAAATACATACAAACTAAAAAGATTCAATTTAGGCAAGAGTTTTTTATGCTTTTGGGAATAGAGATTACAGAATCGCAGAATAAAAGCTTAGAGGTTGTTGTAGAATCTCTTGCAAAAGTTAAAGAACCTGCAAGGGTATTGTTGAAAATTATGGAGTCTTATCATATCGCAAGTTTAAGTGCCAAGAAATTTTTAGAATCTTGTTTGCAATTTTATGATATAGGGGAATTATTGGAGCAAGTAGAGAGGTTTGCGTTAGAGATTATTTCAAGTGATTTTGTGGGGATTCGGATTATGACAATTCATAAATCCAAAGGATTGGAGTTTGAAAATGTGTTTGTGGTGGATAAATCCAATGCAAGTAACAATCAGCACGGAAATGTGTTTTTTGAGTTTAAAGAAAATGGTGTAGAGATTCAAAGGATTTTTCAATATGCTAATCAAAACAAGAGCAAAATTAGAAGTAGCTTGGATTCTATGTATCAAAATGCGTTGTGTAAAGAAGAAGAATTGGAAACCAAGGATTTGAAAAATCAGCTCTATGTTGCCTTAACGCGCGCAAAAGATACAATGAACATTTTTTGTCTTGACAATAAAAGTGCTTTTGAGATTCTGCAACTCAATGCACAAGCAAGAGGGGATTTAAAAAGCGCAATACAAATGCAAATCCAAAGAGGAAAAATCGCTGTAAATCTAGAACCCCAAAAGACTTTTTGTTGTATTTCTTCCTCGCAACTAAGTTTGGAAAATCTCGGACGACAAAAGGAAATGTATCTAAAAGAGGAGGAAGAGGAAAGAGGAGAAAATGAAGAGATTTGCGGAAGTCTTAAAGCAATTTATTATGGAATTGCACTGCATTTTGTGATGGAACAAAAGCTTAAAAATGCCCTTAGGGATTCGTTGATTTTGGAGCTTTTGGATAATAAAGTAGGATTTTATTTAGAGCGCGAAGAATTACAAAAAATCATCACACAATGTAATTTTGTATTAAAAAATCAAAAATTAATTGAAATTTTGGCTAAAGGAAAGGTAAAATGTGAAATTCCTTTTTTGTTTGATGGTAAGCAAAAACGTTTAGACCTTTTGATTATAGGAGATGAGCAAGCGTTTATCGTAGATTATAAGAGCGGTTCACCTAAGGAATCACATAGGGTGCAAGTGCGTGAATATATGGAATCTGTAAGTGCAATATTGCATAAAACAGCTTATGGATATATTTTTTACACGCAAGGTGAAGGAAGATTAGTTGAAGTTTAAGGAGGAGTTATGGAAGCGGAAAATAAAAAAGGTTTTTTAGCGATTTTTAAAAAAATCACACAAAGCGAATCTTTTGCGGGTGTTTTATTGCTATGTTGTGCAATTTTGGCGATGATTGTCGCAAACTCGCCTTTGGGTGAAGCGTATGCGCAGCTTTGGAAAACTAAATTTGGTTTTAGTGTAAATGGACATTTCATTGGAATGAGCTTAGAACATTGGATTAACGATGTTTTAATGGCATTTTTCTTTTTGGTTGTAGGATTAGAAATTAAACGCGAAGTGCTTTTTGGAGAACTTGCGGGATTTAAACGTGCTGCATTACCGATTATTGCCGCACTTGGTGGAATGATTGGACCGGGAATTATTTATTATGCTTTAAATGTAGGCACAGATTCTGTAACAGGGTTTGGAATTCCAATGGCGACAGACATTGCGTTTGCATTGGGGGTATTGGCAATACTTGGGAAACGCGTTTCTATCTCTGTTAAAGTCTTTTTGGTTTCCTTGGCAGTTGCGGACGATTTGGGTGCAATTATCGTTATTGCATTATTCTATTCTACTGGAGTTTCTCTTGAATGGTTGGCAGTTGCGGCGGGGATTATTGTTGTGCTTGTGATACTTGGCAAAATGGGCGTTAAGGCTCTAACTCCTTATATGCTTTTGGGAGTCTTTTTGTGGATTGCCGTGCATAATTGTGGTGTGCATGCGACAATTGCAGCGGTTATGCTTGCTTTTACGATTCCTGTTGCGCCTAAGATTGACACACTTTCCTTTATGGACAAACTTAAAACAATCGTGAGTCATTTTCAAGAGGCAGAAACGAAAAAAGATGGAATCTTACTTCAAAATGAACAAGTGGAAGCTTTACACCATTTAAGCAAAGAAAAAAATGCGGTGCAAAATCCGCTCTTGCGTTTAGAACACGCACTTGCACCTTATAGCAATTATCTCATTATGCCAATTTTTGCGTTTGCAAATGCTGGAGTTGCGATTGGTTCTAATATTGATTTTAGCATTGACCATGTCTTTTTGGGAATTCTTTTAGGGCTTGTGGTTGGGAAACCAATCGGAATCTTTACCTTTACTTTTGTTGCAGAGAAGCTTGGAATCGCAGCGCGTCCTAATGGTGCTTCGTGGATGGATATTTTTGGAGCGGGAGCTTTAGGAGGGATTGGATTTACGATGTCTATTTTTGTTACTAATCTTGCATTTGATGTCAATAGCGCACACGGTCTTGTTGCAACAGATGTTGCTAAAATCACGATTCTTGTTGCTTCTTTGACAGCAGGTATTTTAGGAAGTATCTTTTTTATCATTCGTGGCAAACTCTCGCACCACTAATCTCATCAAGATGGGCTTTTTGCTCGTCTTTCGCACAAGATTCTATGTTCAATCAACAAAGTCATTTCAAAATCGCAGTTTTGGGCAATATAATGCGTGGAGGAATTGGCGATGAAATAGTGTGTATTCCTTGTCTCTACGCGCTTAAATCTCTCTATTTTGAAAGTTATTTAACTTTATTTGTTAAAAATCAAAAATGTCTTTTGTCGTCAAAAAAACTCCCTTATATTGATGAGGTTTTAGAAGTTGCAAAGATTAAGAATGATTCGGAAAAGAAGTTTGATATTCTTTTGGTAATTGAACATCATAATCTTAAAGTGTTAGAAATAGCGGAGTCTATTCAAGCAAAGCGCAAAATCGTTACATTAAGTCAATCTCTTTTACTTCATATGCCCTTTTTATATTTAAAGTATTTAAGAAAGTTTCAAGTTTGTGTCAATCCTTATTGGCTACAAACACACAATGAGATTCAAAGAAATCTCAACCTTGTGCGGCAAATTAATCCCAAAACTTTTGGCAAAACAATAAAATCTTTGGATTTTTCATTAGCTAAATTACCGCTTTTGGAGGCTTCCTCCCAGAGAATTAAAGTTTTATTATGGGCTTTGGGTAAGGGAACACGATATAAACAAGTAATTGGAATTTTTCCTTTTGCTAGAAGTTTAACAGGAAAAGTTAATTTTAATATTAAAGAATGGATTATTCTAGCGCAGGCTTTAAGTAAGGAATTTTCGGAAATTCTGTTTGTTTTTGTAAATTATCGTGGGACACAATATCATTTTGCACCCTTTACGCAAGAGAATCTCAAGGTGTTTTATAATGAACAGGGTTTGGAGGATTTGATTGCTTTTGTGCAATCTTGCGATGGAATCTTGGGTGTGGATAGTGGGCATATTCATCTAGCGGATAATGCTAAGATTCCGACTTTGGAAGTTATGGTGCAAAGGCTTGCAAGGCAGTGGAGTGGGGGGTTTTATGGAGGTTATTTTTCTTCCCTTACGATGCCGCTTCATTGGCGCGAGGAAGAGCAAAAATATTTAGAATCTTTTTTGCAAAAGGCAAGGGATTTGATTCTTTTTGTCAAAAATCACAAGGAGTTTTAATGAGATTTTGGAATAACTTTATCTGCGGGGGGGGGGGGATTTTCCGCTTAAAATAGCTTTTTATCTACTTTGTGCTGGGATAGGTGATGCAATGGTAATTTTAAAAAGTCTCTATGCGGCAAAGTTTCTCTATCCAAAAGCGACTTTAAGCCTAATTGTAAAATTTAATACAAGTAAAAATTTGTTTAGAAATATGGAATGGATTGATGAAATTGTATCTTTTGATGAGGTTTTGCAAGATAAAACAAGGAAGTTTGATGTAGTGTTGCTTCTGTTGCAACACGATAATTTAAAGGCAATTTGGGAAGTTAAAAGGATTCCAACCAAACGAATTTTAACTACTTTTTCTAAGAATCTTTTGCTCCATAAAAGAATGTTGTTTATCCCTCAAGTAGAGCAAGTCATTAATCCTTATTGGAGGCAGAATCGTGCATTTATGGAGGGGAGTTTGAATCTCGTGCGTGCAATCAATAAAAAACATTTTGATAAAGAGATTCCAAAGATTGATTATTCTAAAGCTTTATTAAAAAGAGAGGAAGAAAACATTATTTTCGTAGATAGTATATTAGAAAAACTTGAGGCTTGCAAATATGCAAAAATTATCGGAGTCAATCCTTTTTGTGTTACCCTAAAAAATGCCGGCAAAAATTTTTCCTTTTCCACTTGGTTTAGGATTGCAGAAAATCTAGCCAAAGAGTTTCCACAATTCCTTTTTATTTTTATGGATTATCCAAAAAGTGGCGTCCAATTTCCCAAAATGGAGCAAGAAAATCTCAAGATTTTTAAAAATAACCAAGATTTACTTAATTTAGTAGAGTTTATCAGTAGATTAGATTGTCTTTTAAGCTCAAATACAGGCAATGTGCATATTGCGGATAATCTTAAGATTCCAACCTTAGAACTCATTAGAGAAAGTGCGCAAAATAGATGGCAAGGGGGCGGTTGGGGTGGAATCTATGAGAATGTCATTGTGCCTACAAGTTGGCAGACGAGAGAAAAAGAATTTGCAGAAATTTTTTTGCAAAGAGCTAAGGATTTTTTAATCCAAAATTTAGCTTAAAGATTTAATTAGTAAAGCTCTGCTAAAATCCGCTTTTATTTTCATTAATGAGGATTTTATATGGAAAATATTGGAAATACACTAGCGCAATTATTACCACTTATTGTTTTGATTGCAATTTTTTATCTTTTAATCATTCGTCCGCAGCAAACACAAGCAAAAAAGCATAGAGAAATGGTTGCGGCATTGGATAAGGGAGACAAGATTATAACAAGCGGTGGGTTTATCGTTGAGATTGTGAAACGTGAAGAAGAATTCTTTATGGTTCGTTTAAATGATGATACGATTGTGAAACTAGCTAAAGATTATGTTGCTAAAAAGTTTGAGCAATAGTTGAATGATGAAAAAGCCTTTTAATTCCAAGCTATTTTTTTTTATTTTCGCAATTCTTTTTGGAATTGCACTTTCTATTCCTTCCTTTTTTCAAACACAAGGACCAAAAATCGTTTTAGGGCTTGATTTACAAGGGGGATTGAATTTACTTTTGGGAGTCAAAACGCAAGAAGCTATAAAAACGCGTTATTCTTCTATCGCCTCACAGATTAATTACTATACATTAGAGGAGCAGATTTTATTAGATAATCTAAGTGCGCAAAATAATAGTGTCCAATTTGAGTTATTGGATTCTAACGAAAAATCCAAGATAGATGGATATTTAAAAGAAATTTCGGGTTTAAAAATAGAGGAGCAAAATCTAAACTATACACTTTCTCTTACGGAAGATGAAATTGTAAATATAGAGAATTTTGCGATTGAGCAGGCAATTAGCAATATTCGGAATCGTTTAGACCAATTTGGATTATCCGAGCCAAGCGTAACCAAGCAAGGCGATGACGCGATTTTGGTGCAGTTGCCGGGTATTAAAACACAAGAAGAGGAACAACGCGCTTTAGAACTTATCTCAAAAGGTGGGCATTTGCAAATGATGGCGGTAGATGAAGCACGCAACGCAAGAGTTTCTAGTATGACAGAACTAGAGGCAGAATCTTTGGGTGATGTGATTTTGCCTTTCATTAATAATCCCGAGCAAAAGATTTTGCTCAAAGCAATTCCTGTTTTAGATGGAGAAATGCTAACAGACGCAAGAGCGGCGTATGACCAGAATGGACAACCAATTATTAATTTTACCTTAAATACACAAGGTGGAAAGATTTTTGGTGATTTCTCGGGTAAAAATGTTGGCAATCGTATGGCAGTCGTGCTAGATGGCAAAGTCTATTCCGCCCCTGTGATTCGCGAGAGAATTGGAGGAGGAAGCGGACAGATTAGTGGTGGATTTAGCGTGCAAGAAGCAAGTGATATAGCAATTGCGCTAAGAAGTGGCGCATTACCCGCTCCTATTACTTTGCTAGAAAAACGTAGTGTGGGTCCCTCTTTAGGAGCGGATAGTATTCAAGCTTCTTTAGTGGCACTTATCACAGGTGCGGTGCTTGTTATGGGCTTTATGGTATTTTATTATGGAATCGCAGGAATGATTGCAAATCTTGCAATGGTGATAAATATCTTGCTAGTGGTTGCGGTTATGGCACTTTTTGGTGCGACTTTAACGCTTCCCGGAATGGCGGGAATTATTCTAACCGTTGGTATGGCAGTAGATGCAAATGTGATTATTAATGAAAGAATCCGTGAGGGATTCCGCGCCAAAGAGAATTTTATCAAGTCAATGGAAAATGGCTACGCAAATGCTTCAAGGGCAATTTTTGATTCCAATCTTACTTCTTTGATTGCTGCAATTTTACTTTATATGTGCGGAACGGGTGCAATTAAAGGCTTTGCAATCACAATGAGTATTGGAATCTTGGCTTCTATTATCACTGCTATTGTTGGCACACACGGAGTTTTTAGAGCTTTGCAGAATTATATTATGAAATCTGGAAACTATGCCTTGTGGTTTGGTTATAAAGAGAGAGCAAGTTAAGGAAAAAAATGGATTTTTTCAAACACAAAAAAATTTATGATTTTGTCAAGATGTCAAGCTATGGAATCGTGCTTTCTTTGATTTTGTTTGTTGTGTCCTTGGTTTTGTTTATGAAACCGGGCTTCACATTGGGTGTGGATTTTGCTGGTGGGACATTGATTCAACTACAATACGAATCACCTGCGCCTTTGGCAGAGATTCGGGCGAAGTTGGATTTGGTAGATTCCTATAAAGGTGCGCAAGTCAGTGAGTTTGGTTCTCCTGAAGAGATTTTAATCAAGCTACCTACCGCGACTTCAAGCGTAAATCAAAACATTGGTGAGGAAGTCGCAGAAGTCTTGAAAGATACTGGTACATTGAATATTAGACGTGTAGATATTGTCGGTCCAAAAGTGGGGAGCGAATTGCAAGAAAAAGGCACTTTAGCCCTTGTATTGGCACTTGTGAGTATTATGCTGTATGTTTCTTATCGTTATGAGTGGAGATTTGCACTAGCGGCGGTTTTGGCACTTGTGCATGATGTCGTGATTTCTGCGGGTGCTGTGATTTTGTTTGATATTGACTTAAACCTAGAAGTGATTGCTGCACTTTTGACTTTGATTGGTTATTCTATCAATGATACGATTATTATTTTTGATAGAATCCGAGAAACGATTGGCTTGCGTGTAAATGATGGTTTAGAAAAGGTTATCAATGAGGCACTTTCTGCAACGCTTTCACGCACAATACTCACTTCTTTGACAATGTTTTTTTCTGTCTTTACACTTTATCTTTTTGGAGGAGAAATCATCAAAGGCTTTAGTCTGCCGATGTTGGTAGGTTCTATTGTGGGAAGTTATAGTTCTATTTTTGTTGCAAGTAAATTAGTGATTTTATTTAAGTTTGATTTAAAAAAATATCATCAAAAAGTTGCTGATGCCGAGCGTAGAGCATTGGAGAAAAAGAAATTACGCGAAATGTATGAGAAAGGAAGGATATAATGGATTGGGGTAAGGTTCTCTTTATATTTTTTATTTTAATGAGTTTAACTTCTACAGTCGGATTTTTGTATGACCAAAGCCTTGTAATGCTATTTATTGCCGGTGGCGTCAATCTTTTATCCACGATTTTAAAAGTTGGTGTAAGAAGTTATATGTCTGCAGAATTAATGGCAGCCTCGCTTGTAGCGGATTTACATTTAATTCCCTCTTTTATCTATATGCAGGTATTTGATAATACAAATGTCGCAGTGGCTTTGGCATTAGGAGCAGTGGTGGCAAATATCGTTTCTATCGTATTTGTAGCAATTGAAAGCGTTAAAAGCTATAATGACTACAATTAGGAGTAAATGTGGAGTATAATGCAAAAGCAATTGAAAAGAAATGGCAAGATTTTTGGGAAGAGAATCAAGCATATGAACCAAAACCCGATAAAACATTACCCAAAAAATATATTTTAAGTATGTTTCCTTACCCTAGCGGTAATATTCATATGGGGCATGTGCGCAATTATTGTATTAGTGATGCAATTGCTAGAAAATTTCGCAAGGAGGGATTCAATGTCTTGCACCCGATTGGTTGGGACGCCTTTGGAATGCCCGCAGAAAATGCTGCAATAAAACATAAAACTCACCCAAAAGTTTGGACTTATTCTAATATTGAAAATATGAAACGTCAGCTTTATAGTTTGGGATTCTCATTCTCTAAAACACGCGAATTTGCCACTTGTGATTCTATTTATTCTAAATGGGAACAATCTTTATTTATTGCAATGTGGGAAAAAGGCTTGATTTATCGCAAGAAAGGTTTTTTGAATTGGTGTCCAAAAGACCAAACCGTGCTTGCAAACGAGCAAGTGATTGAGGGGAAATGTTGGCGCTGTGATACTCCTGTGGTGCAAAAGGAAATGTATCAGTATTACATTAAAATTACGGATTATGCACAAGAATTATTGGACGATTTAGAAACATTAGAAGGTAAATGGCCTAATCAAGTGCTGACAATGCAAAGAAATTGGATTGGCAGGTCAGAGGGATTGAAATTCACTTTTAAATTAGAAAACAAAATAGAATATTCAAAAGGTGCGATAGAGAATATAGAAGTTTTCACTACGCGTCCAGATACAATTTTTGGTGTAAGTTATTGCGCTTTGGCTCCAGAACACCCTCTTGTAAAAGCGGTTTTAGAAAATGCAGAATCTTATGGAATCACACAAAAACAAACAGAGCAAATCCTTGCGATTCAAAATACAAGCGAAAAAGAGCGCGCACAACAAGACAAAGAGGGGGTGCCACTTGGTATTTCCGTAATCCACCCGCTAACACACGCAAAAATTCCGCTATGGGTCGCAAATTTTGTCCTCATCAGCTATGGAAGCGGTGCGGTTATGAGTGTGCCTGCACACGATGAAAGGGATTATGATTTTGCCAAAAAATACCACTTACCGATTCTCCCTGTCATTATTGCAAAAGATTCTAAGGCAAAGCTAGCAAAAGAGAACTTTTATGACGGAAATGGAATCTTAATTCATTCGCAAGAATTTAATGGATTGGATAATGAAGAGGCAAAAATCAAAATTATTGAATATTTTGAGAAAAATCAATTAGGTAAAGCTGTTGTGAATTTTAAATTGCGGGATTGGGGTGTTTCAAGACAGAGATATTGGGGCACTCCGATTCCATTAGTGCATTGTAAAGATTGTGGAATCGTAGCAGAGACAAATTTGCCTGTTACATTACCTGAAGATGTTGTGATTGACGGAGAGGGAAATCCGCTAGATAAGCACCCTTATTGGAAGCATTGTGCTTGTCCGCAATGTGGCAAAAATGCTGTGAGAGAGACAGACACATTAGACACTTTTGTAGAATCTAGTTGGTATTTTTTGCGTTATACGACACCGACACAATTGCGTCAAGAAGAAGCCTTTAGTCGCGCAGATGAGAGTTATTGGATGGATGTAGATGAATATATTGGTGGAATTGAGCACGCAATTTTGCACTTACTTTATTCACGATTTTTTACAAAAGTCCTACGCTCTTTGGGCTATACGGATTCTAGTGAGCCTTTTTCTCATCTTTTGACGCAAGGTATGGTAACCAAAGAAGGCGCAAAAATGAGCAAATCTAAAGGAAATGTGGTAGATCCAGAGGAAATTATTGCGCAATATGGTGCAGATACTGCACGATTATTTATTCTTTTTGCAGCACCTCCAGTGCGCGAATTAGAATGGAATGATTTTGCCTTGGAAGGTTCATATCGCTTCATTAAACGACTTTGTGCTAAGGTGGAAAAGATACAAAAAATACAAAATTTGCCCAAAATCCAATCGCAAAATTTAAATGAAAAAGAAAAATATGCGCGCAAAAAGGTTTATGAAGCGTTGAAAAAATATCAAGAAACTTTCTGTCACGCCAATGGTTATGCTTTTAATACCCTAATTGCTGCGTGCATGGAGGCTTTAAATGCCTTAAACGAACAAGATAATGCAGAAATTTGGAGTGAGGGATATTTTATTCTTTTAAATATTTTAGAGCCGATTATTCCTCATATTTGTTGGGAATTAAGTCAAGAATACTTTTGCTTGCAAAATTTTACAGAAATTCCAATAGATAAGGAAGCTTTAAAAGAGGATTCTATCGTAATGGCAATCACGATTAATGGGAAAAGACGCGGAGAAATCAAAGTGGATTTAACAAGTAGTAATGGAGAGATTTTGAATCTTGCTAAAGCAGAAGTTGCGAAGTGGATAGAAGGCAAAACAATTCTTAAAGAAATTGTTGTGCCTAAAAAATTAGTAAATTTTGTGGTCCAATAATGTTTGGAATCTTTAAAATTACTTTTTCTATCGGATTTTTGCTACTATTTAGTGCGTGCGGTTATCAGCCCATTGCACATAAGGCTCAAAAGGCAGTGGGAGATAAAGTTTATGTAGAAGTTAAAATCAATGCGCGCGACCCACAAAATAGTGTAGCCTTAAAAGATGAAATCTCAAAGGCAATTTTTGAACGTTTGCACGCAAATGTATCCAATAAGGAGGATTCTACCGCTATCATTGAGGTGCAGCTGCAAAGAGTGGCGTTTAGTTCTCTTGCGGAAAATCGCACGGGATTTTCTACTTTTTATCGCTGCGAAGTAACGGTGGAATTTAAATATACCAATACCTTAACACAAGCAACGCGTCAATTTTCAAAAAAGGGTTATTACAATTTTTCACTGAACGATACTTCCGTGATTACAGATTCTATTCGTCTTGAGGCAATCAATCAAGCACTCTTGCAAGCAATTGATGGTTTTGTTTCTCAAGTGGGAATTGAAGTGCAATAATGCAAAATGCTCAAATAATTGCTAGAGAAGCATTGAAAGCATTGTTGAAAGAGGGCAAAGAGCCTACACCAGAATTTTATGCAGAAGCCTTTTATGCTCAAGCAAAAAAATTAGGCAGCAATGTAGGAGAAATAGACTTTAGCACAGAAAAAATCCTTGAAATGTTAGATAAGGAAGTAAGAGAGAGTTTATTTAATCGGAAATTTAAAAATAAAAATGAATTAATTACTTCTTTGGTGCAATCTATCCATCATCTGTTTTTTTATAAGAGAAATTTTTATACTCAATTAGAGATTCTAAAGTTGCTTTTGCGTTTGCTCACGACGCATCCACATAAGGAAATTAGTATGCTTGCCAAAGGACAATTATTGGAAATTGATAAACTCAATGCACAATCTATGCAAATATGGCGTGAGCGTTGGGCGGAACAGATGAAAGGAATCGTAGAATTGGATTTCATAGATTTGGCTAAAGGTTTAGAAGTTTTGAGTGGGTTTAAGATTCAAAATTCTTCGTTTTGTCATTGGCAAGAGGAAGCGCGCAAATGTTTGAAAAAGAATACAAATAAAGAAACCAAGATAAAGCTCTTGCATAAATTAGAAAAAATTTTGAAAGAACAATTTTCCAAGTTAGAGCAAAATCAAGTTGCAAAAAAATCACCAAAACATCATCAAACCACAACTTCTACACATCAGCCAAAGCACAAATCCGTTCCTTTGAAATATAATGACATTTATTCTTTGCCGATTGATTCAATGACAACACTTGTAAGCAAAGAGGGAATGCAAGAAGTATTGGATTTTGCGGAATCGCAATTTCAAAACAATCAAAAAAATTATTCTGTGATTGTTTTTGGGATTGCAGCTTATGAAAAGGTTAAGGAACATTTCGGATTAGAAGCCGCCAAACGCGTTATGGCAACTTTGGGGAGATTGCTCAAACGATACAGCAATGAAAGTGATTTGATAGCATATTATGGTGAGGAAGAGTTTTTGGCTTGTTTGCTAGAACGTTCCAAAGAGGAGGCAATAGAATTTATCCGCAATTTAGATTCCATAGTGAGCCAAAGTATTTTTATGTTTCAGCAAACGCGCATTAATATTTCTCTAAGCGCACAAGTCTCGCACAGGGTAGAATCTGAAAGTTTAGAAAATATGTTAAAAGTAAGTTTGGAGGAATTTAGCAAACACAAAGACTCAAAAGGAATTATTAATTATGAATCTTAACGCACACAATGAGACGCAATTAGAAAGATTTTTAGATGAAAAGGGATTAGAATATGCTCCTTTTGACCCCGCACGCGCTCCCAAAATTTTACAACAATTAAACATTGTGTCTTTGCCTACACAAACAATTATTCAAGTAATTGGCACAAATGGCAAGGGGAGCACAGGAAGGTTTTTGAGTTTAATATTGCATAAAATTGGATTTAATGTCGGGCATTTTAGTTCCCCGCATTTGTTGTCTCTTGAGGAGAGATTTTGGAAAAATGGGGCAAATCTTTCAAGAGAGGTTTTGAATGAAGCATTTTTGGCATTGGATTCCACCGCAGAATTGCAATTAGAAAAAGCAAGCTATTTTGAAGTTTTAACTTTCTTGGCTTTGGAGGTTTTCAAAAATTGCGATATTTTGGTGCTTGAAGCAGGGCTTGGGGGTGAATTTGATTCTACAACGACTTGTGTGCAAGCAGAATTATCGCTTTTTACGAGCATTGGTTTAGACCATCAAGAGTTTTTGGGGGATACTTTAGAAAAAATCGCAACCACCAAATTAAAAGCAATGTCCAAAAGAGCAATTTTGGGATTCCAAAGCGAAAATGCAGAGGAAATTATAAGCATTGCACAAGAAATCGCCAAAGAAAAAAATGCAAAATTAGAAATCCTTAAAGAAATTCCTGATGAGATTTCTCAATGGATTGCAAGGAAAGATTACCCCTATTATCAAGCGCAAAATTTGACTTTGGCTTATTATGGCTTATTGGCTTTGAAAGAAATCTTAGAACAAAAGCAAGAATTTTCACAAAATGTTTTAGCAAATTTTTCGCTAGAGTGCTTAAAGATTCTGCCTTCATTGGATTTGCAAGGGCGTTTGCAAAGGCTTGCACCCAATCTTTATTTAGATGTTGCACATAATGTCAATGCGGCACAAGCGTTAGTAAAGCAATTTAAAAATCATTATTTTAGCCAAAATAAATGTGTTTTAATTTATAATTCATACTTTGATAAAAATCCTCGCGCAGTTTTGAGTGCGTTAGCACCGATAATTAAACGTGTAGAGATATTAGAAATTGCCAATATGCGAATGATTGCAAAGGCTCAATTAGAAAAGATTTTACAAGAATTAAAGATAGAATTTAAAGATTTTAAAATGATGAATCTTAATCCAGAAGAAAATTATTTAGTATGCGGTTCATTTAGTGTTGTCGCAGAGTTTTTGACACATTTTTCAAAAACAAAAAGATAGGGGGAAATGTGAAGAATCGCTTTGTTGTTACTATTACCGATGTAAATGGTTCTAAACAATATAATATTCACCAATATATGAAGCAAATTATGTTGTATATCATCTTGCTTGTTGTTGTGATATTTTTCTTTAGTTTTATCTCTATTCGCCTGCTTTTAAAAGAAGTGGAACAGATTGAAATAAAACGTGATTTAATGCAGCAAGAATATTTGAAAATCAACGAAAAAAATGAGCAATTACGCGCTTTGGTAGATGAAAAAACAGAAGAATTAGTAAAAGTTTCTGATAGAATTGAGGATTTAGAAGGAATCGTAGGCTTAAGCGACCAGATTATTGAAGCACCACAAGATTTAAGTTTGATTGAACGCGTGGATTTAGCAAGAATAACAGGCGCACAAAAGGCATTTGTAATGCAATTAATCCCTAATGGTGTTCCTCTACGTGGAAGTTATCGTATCACTTCTGAATGGGGAGCACGCGTGAATCCTGTCTTACAGCGCACCCAACCTCATAATGGTATTGACTTTGGAATTCCCGTTGGGACACCAATTTATGCGCCCGCAGATGGTGTGGCAGATTTTACCAATAATGGTTATAATGGTGGTTATGGAATTATGGTAAAATTAGAACATTCTTTTGGATTCAAAACATTTTATGCTCATTTGAGCAAAATTGTTGTGAATAAGGGAGATTTTGTGCAACGCGGGCAACTCATCGCATATTCTGGGAATAGTGGTAGAAGCACCGGACCGCATTTGCACTATGAAATTCGCTATTTAAGTCGCGACCTTAATCCGCGCCCATTTATAGAATGGACGATGCGGGATTATACGCAAATTTTTGAAAAGGAGAAAAACATAAAATGGCAATCTTTGCTAACAATGATAAACAAATTAGTGGAAATTCAGGCAACACCAGCATTATCGCACAAGGAACAAAAATAAAAGGTGATGTGATTAGTGAGTGTAATTTACATGTTGATGGGACTTTAGAAGGTAACATTATCGCTAAAACAAATGTTGCAATTGGTAAAAATGGTAGCGTCAATGGTAGTATTAATTCCGAACATTTGGTGGTGAGTGGAAAATTAATGGGAAATTGCGAATGCAATATTGTAGAGATTTTACCACAAGGCAGAATTGATGGTAGTATTACCGCTAAAGAATTGATTATTGAAAAAACAGGTGAATTTGTTGGACAAAGCGTTGTGTATAAAAACAATGAATGCACCAATGGGTTTGATAAAATCAATAAAATGGGTTTAGATAAATCAAAAGTGGCTCCCTTTAGTCTAAAAAAATCAGAGGATGGCGGTGAGTCAAAGTAGTGTTTATGCGTATCTGAAAGGTTTTAAAAAAGAATTTGATTCCCATTTTAAAAATGGTTTAATTATCATAAGTGAAGAGAGGCAAAGTGCGCTAAATGCTAGCGATGTCGCACGATTTTTAGGAATTAACACTTTTGTGTTACCGGATTTTCGCGCTAAATTTGGTGAAGATTTGCGCAGTTTTCAAGAAGAGTTAAGTGAAATCTTTGTTGTGTTAAGAGAGTTTTATTCTTGCAAAAGCCCAAAGATTCTCTTTAGCCCTCTTTCTACTTTATTGTATCCGTTACCCAATGCGGAATCCCTCCAAAGCATTGAATTAAAAGTCGGTTCTACTCTTTCTTTAAAGGATTTCAAAGAAACTTTATTTTACTTAGGCTATGAGTTTGTGGATTTGGTAGAGCTTAGTGGTGAAGTCTCTATTAGAGGAGAGATTATTGATGTATTTAGCTCACAACCTTATCGCATAATACTTTTTGGCGATGAGATAGAGAGTATTCGCACATTTGATGTTCAAAGCCAACTTTGTTCCAAAGAAGAATTAGAAACACTCGCGATTCCACCCGCATTTTTTAACCTCAATGCCGAATCTCATACAATTTTACAAAATATCATCTTAGAACAACAAACTTCTTTTTTGGATATTGAAAAAAGTAGCAGTTTAGCTAGTTTTGGGTTTTGGTATTTGGATAAAATTAACGCTGCGCAAGATTTTTTGCAAACTTACCCATTTATTGTATTGCCAAATGTTAAGGAATTTGCGAAAGAAATTTTAGAATTTCAAGAATACAATGAACAAAGTGTGCAAAGAATCTTAAAGAGCAAAGAAATCCCAAAAAGTGAAGAATATCAGGATTTTGATTATCATTTTAATACTTTAAAAAACTTTTTGGAGTTTCACAAAAATAAACAAATTACTATTATTGCAAAGACGGAATCTCAAGTGCGTCAAGCAGGAATTACATTGGCAGACACACATTTTAAGATTCTGTTAAATTTGGATATTTCAGTCAATATTTTGGGAAAAGATGAGCTTATTTTATCTCTTAATTCTCCTCAGAAACAAAAAAAACACCTTAAGGCTAAAATCTTTTTAGATGAGTTAAATATTGGTGATTATGTTGTGCATTGCGATTATGGGGTGGCAATTTTTAATGGAATCGTGCAGGCAAATATCTTTGGAGCGACGCGTGATTTCATTGAGTTGCGCTATTTAGGTGAAGACAAACTACTTTTGCCTGTTGAAAATTTAGAAAGAATTGACCGCTATGTGGCAGATAGTGGAGGGATTCCATTGTTAGACCGCTTAGGGAAAGGCTCTTTCGCAAAACTCAAAGAAAAAGTCAGAGAAAAACTTTTTATCATCGCAAATGCAATCATCGCACTAGCAGCAAAACGCGAATTGCTTGATGGCGTGGTTTTTGATACAGCAAAGGAGGAAATTTTAATTTTCCAAAATCAAAGCGGATTCCATTATACAGAAGACCAAACGCAAGCAATTACAGAGATTTTTAAGGATTTAAGCTCGGGACGTGTAATGGATAGATTGCTAAGCGGAGATGTGGGATTTGGCAAAACAGAAGTGGCAATGAATGCGATGTTTGCAGCATTTTTGAGTGGTTATCAGTCTGCCATCATTGCCCCAACAACTTTATTGACATATCAACATTTCAATACTCTGCAAGAACGTTTTGCGCCTTTTGGGTTGAAATTAGCCCGCCTAGACCGCTATGTTAGCGCAAAAGACAAAAAGAATATTTTGGCTAGTCTTAAAAAGGGCGATTTAAATGCAGTCGTTGGCACACATGCGCTTTTTAATGTAGAGTTTAAGAATCTAGCCTTGATTATCATAGATGAGGAGCATAAATTTGGAGTGAAACAAAAAGAAAAGATTAAAGAACTAAGCCAAAATATTCATTTGCTTTCTATGTCTGCCACTCCGATTCCAAGAACGCTTAATATGGCACTTTCTCGCATTAAAGGTTTGAGTGAGTTAAAAACTCCCCCAAGTGAGAGGCAGGCTACACGCACTTTTGTGAAAGCCTATGATGAGGTTTTGTTAAAAGAAGTCATCTTGCGTGAGATTCGCAGAGGTGGGCAAATCTTTTATATTCACAACAATATTGCCACAATGGCACAAAAAAAAGAGGAACTTTTAAGTATTTTGCCGCAATTAAATCTTGCGATTCTGCATTCGCAAATCCCCTCTTCGCAAGCAGAAGACATTGTGCTAGATTTTGCCAAAGGCGCGTATCATCTTTTGCTTTGCACAAGCATTGTAGAATCAGGGATTCATCTGCCCAATGCGAATACGATTTTAGTAGATGGTGCAGATTGTTTTGGAATCGCAGATTTGCATCAATTACGCGGACGCGTAGGGCGAAGTAATAAAGAGGGATTTTGTTATCTTTTGGTAGAGGATTTTGAAAGCATTACTGCAGATGCCAAAAAACGTCTTTTGGCATTAGAGAAAAACTCATTTTTAGGCAGTGGAGGGGCATTAGCCTATCACGATTTGGAGATTCGTGGGGGAGGCAATCTAGTGGGCGAAGCACAAAGCGGACATATCAAAAATATAGGCTATTCTCTATATTTGCGTTTGCTTGAGGAGGCGATTTTTACTTTGAGTGGAGATGTGCAACAAAAACAAAACCCCATTGATGTGAAACTTAGCGTTACGGCATTTTTAAATCCCGAATTGATAGAATCGGAGCGGTTGCGTTTGGAGATTTATCGGAGGCTTTCTAAGAGTGAAGACGAAAATGCTGTGTTTTTAATTGAAGGAGAGATTGAGGAGCGATTTGGGAGATTAGATGTCTATACAAGGCAATTTTTGGACTTAATTCGTATTAAAATTATTGCACGGAATTGTGGAATCTCAAGTATTTTGAATTATCAACAAAACATTTCTTTTGTGGATTTAAAGGGTGAGAAATTGATGATTAAAGCCGCAAGCAAAGATGAAGACGATTTATTAACAGCAGTTTTTACTCATTTAGAAAGTTTAAAGTCAAAACAATTACAGAATAAAAGTAAAGAATCTTAAGGAACACAATGCGATTTGGAATGATTGGAGATATTGTTGGTAAGATTGGCAGGAAGCAAGTGGCGCATTATTTGCCTCAAGCAAAAGAGGAATTTGCACTAGATTTTGTTGTGGCAAATGGGGAGAATGCAAGCCACGGATTTGGACTTAGCATTTCTTGTGTGCAGGAGCTTCAAGAAATAGGCGTCAATGTTTTTACAGGAGGGAATCATATTTGGGACAAAAAGGATATTTTTCCTCTTTTGGCATTGAAAAATTCTAATGTCTTGCGCCCGCATAATTATCCGCAAGATGTGGTGGGAAGCGGAATCTATCGTGGGAAAATCAGAAATGAATCTTTTGCGATTCTTAATCTAATGGGACATTTTGGTATGCCACAATGTGATAATGCATTCCTTTGCGCTAGAGGTGCGGTGGAATCGTTACACCAAGAGGGGATTTTTAATATTCTTTTGGATTTTCACGCAGAAGCAACAAGTGAGAAACGCGCAATGTTTATGATGTTAAAAGGGCAAATTAGCGCGATTTGCGGCACACATACGCATATTGGTACAGATGATTTGGAGATTTTTAGCGGGACATTTGGCGTAAGTGATGTTGGAATGTGTGGTGCAAGAGAAAGCGTGATTGGAATGGACGCAAAAGAACCGATTGAGAGATTTTTGAGTGGTTTGCCCAATCGTCTAAATGTGCCAGAGGGGAATGGAATCCCGAGTATTTTTCAGATGATTGTATGTGAGATTGCGCAGGGACAATGTGTGCAAGCCTTTAAGCTTAAGGCGGTAGATGGTGGAAAACTACAAAAGACCTTGAGCGCGGATAAGGAATAGAAATGTTTAAAACAATAAACGCAAAAAATAATATAATCTATCATTTTAAGCCACTAGAAAGCATTTTGCAAAATTCCAAAATTCACTTTGTCGGAAGTGGGAATATTTTGTTTTTAAGTGCAAAAAGTTGTTTGAAAAATACGAATATCAATTTTGGAGGTAAGAATGCTTTGGTATTTATTGGCGATTCTACAATGACTGCGGATTCTATTGATGTGCAACATGAGAGTGTATGCTTCATAGGGAGTAATAATTACTTTAACCCCGCTTCAAGGAGGGGCTTTGCAGCAACAGAGCGTAAAAATATTATTGTAGGTAGCAATAGTTTAATTTCTTATTCTATTTGGTTTAGGACGGCTGACCCTCATTTGATTTATGATAAGGATTCTAATTTACGCCTTAATCCTAGCAAAAGCATTTATCTAGGCGACCATATTTGGGTGGGGCAAGAAGTGGGATTCTTAAAAGGTTGCTTTATTGCTTCGGGTTCTGTCATAGGGGCAAAGAGTTTGGTAACTGCAA
>NZ_CATKCB010000162.1:0-6374 GCF_949747025.1 Helicobacter sp. UBA3407
GGAAAGGAAAAAGATTTATCATAAGGAGTCATCGTAACAAGTGGAATCTCTACAAAACTTTTGCGCACAAATGCGTTAAAGCTTGCATTTCCTAGCGCATTGACAATTTCTCGCGCCCTATCACTACGAAAATTTACAAAAATCAAGCCATCGCTTGCTTGGATTTTATTTGGAGAATCTTCTGTGAAATCCTTACAAAAACTTGCAGGCAAGATAAATTCGTCAAAAATACCCTCCTTAAATTGCGATTGCAAATATTCTTGTGGGGTAAGCGTCTGCGTATTTTCGCCTAGTGCGATAACATTATAAGCCTTTTCTACGCGCTCCCAACGATTGTCCCTATCCATTGCATAATAGCGTCCGCTAAGGCTTGCAATCCGAATCCTTTTACCTTCAATTTGCGATTCTACCTCACGCACAAACTTTGGTGCGCTTTTGGGTGGCACATCACGTCCATCAGTAATCAAATGCAACAACACTTCATATTGCGATTCTAAGCCTAACGCAAGAGCTAAAATATGCTGAATATGTGAATGCACACCACCATCACTTAACAATCCCACCAAATGCACACGTTTGCAATTTTTAAGACAATTTAGAGCAGGATTTTGCATTAAAGTATTTTCGTGGATTGCCTTGTTGATTTTGACTAAATCTTGATAGAGAATCCTCCCACTACCCAAGCTCATATGCCCTACTTCAGAATTTCCCATTTGCCCCTCTGGCAAGCCAACAGACAATCCATAAGTGTGAATCATTCCAAAGGGAACTTCTTGAAACAATTTGTCATAAGTTGGCTTTTTTGCCGCAAAAAATGCGTTATATTCTTGCTTTTTACTATACCCGATTCCATCTGTGATAACCAAAACAGCTTTCATTATAGATTTTCCCAAATTTTAAAGTTATTTTAGGTAGAATCCTATCTAATTTTTCTTAAAATTTCATCTAGTTAAGTTTGGGCTTATGTTATATTATCTTTATTCTTTGTTTGACATCAATCTTTTTCAATATATTACCGTGCGTTCTGCAATTGCGTTTTTTATAGCTCTTTTGCTCACAATCTTTGCAATGCCCTATTATATTTTATGGGCAAATCAACACGCATTCCAACCGATTTCGCAATTTGCCCCCAAAAACCACCAACAAAAAATCCATACTCCCACAATGGGTGGAATCGTATTTGTCTGCACAACTTTGCTTTCAACTCTGCTTTGTGCCAAACTCAATCATATCTATATCTTGCTTGGAATCGCAACTTTGCTTTGCTTTGCAATGCTTGGAATCAGCGACGATTATTCTAAAATAACACAACGCAAAAACGCCGGAATGAGTGCAAAAACTAAGTTTTTGTTGCAGATTGTCATTAGTCTTATCCTCTCGTGCGGATTGTATCTAGTTGGCTTAAATTCGGAATTTTATTTACCCTTTTTCAAGAATCCTTTGTTTGATTGGAATCTTCTTGGAATCTTGTTTTGGACACTTGTTTTTATTGCTACAAGCAATGCAGTCAATCTTACGGACGGACTAGATGGACTTGTTGCGATTCCATCTATTTATGCGCTGACTTCTCTTAGCGTGTTTGTCTATGTCGCAGGACATTCGGGCTTAAGTGCTTATTTGCTTTATCCCAAAGTCTTAGATAGCAGTGAGCTTGTGATTCTCTCCTCTGCACTAATTGGCGCACTGATTGGATTCCTTTGGTATAACTGCCACCCTGCGCAAGTCTTTATGGGAGATAGTGGCTCTCTAAGCTTGGGTGGTTTTATCGCTTATATGGCGATTGTGTCCAAGAATGAGATTCTACTTTTCCTTATTGGATTTATTTTCGTTGTGGAAGCACTATCGGTAATTTTACAGATTGGAAGCTATAAAACGCGTGGTAAAAAGATTTTTTTAATGGCACCCTTACATCATCACTTTGAGGAAAAAGGCTTGAATGAGAGCAAAATCATCGTGCGATTCTGGATTGTCGCTCTGATGAGTAATCTCATTGCTCTTTTAACTTTGAAAATAAGGTAAATTTATGTTAATACTTTTAGGATTTGGGGGAACGAATCGCGCAATTGCAGAATCTTTTTCGCCTTGTATTGCACTAGATGATAGTTTCACGCAAAAAAGTCAAGATGCTTTGGGCAATCTCTTGCTTCCAAGCGAAAGTCTAAGCGAAGTCTTGGTGCAGAATCCTGAAGCTTCCATTATCACAAGCCCCGGGATTCCACCTAGTAATGCGATGATTGTAACCGCATTGGATTTTGTTGCGGCACACCCTAAAGCACGACTTTTAAGCGAATATGACTTTTTTGCGCCCACAATGCCTCCCTCTGTGTGGATTAGCGGCACAAATGGCAAAACCACTACCACGCAAATGCTTACACATTTGCTACAATCTTTTGGTGCGCAAAGCGGAGGTAATATCGGCACACCTTTAGCAAAACTTGATACAAATGCACCCTTTTGGATACTTGAGACTAGCTCTTTTACCCTCCATTATACGCAGATTGCCAAACCTATTTTATATTTGCTTTTGCCGATTACGCAAGACCATATTAGCTGGCACGGAAGCTATGAAAACTATATTACAGACAAACTCAAACCCATTTTATTTTTGAGAGAAAAAGAAGTTGCGATTCTACCCAAAAGTTTGGAATCGCATTCTTTTTGCAAGCAATCCCTTGCAAATCTTATCTTTTATCAAGATTCACAGGATTTAGCAAATATTTTTCGCCTAAATTTAAGTGCGATTGCCTTTAAAGAACCTTTCTTGTTGGACGCTACGCTTGCGATGAGCGCAAGTGAGATTTTGTTTTCTACTCAAGACTATACACTTTTAAACTCCTTTAAAATTGGTGCGCATAAAATAGAGGAATTTTACGACAAGGCAGGGAATCTTTGGGTAGATGATAGCAAAGGAACGAATCTGGACGCGACAATGGAAGCCATTAAATACTATCAGGAGTTAAAAATATTATTGATTCTCGGGGGAGATGACAAAGGGGCGGATTTAACCCCACTTTTTGGACTTATTTCGCAATGCCAAATTGAAATTTTTGCGATTGGTAGCAATACGGATAAACTCTGCGCACTCGCAAAATCCGCAAATACCCCCTGCTACGCCTGTCATACTTTAGAAGTTGCTGTGCGCCAAATCAAAGAAATTTTTGCGACACAAAGCCTTAAAGCACGAAATTATGTCGCATTACTCTCTCCTGCTGCGGCAAGTTTAGACCAATTTAGCTCCTATAAAGAACGAGGAGAAAAATTCAAAGCTTACGCATTGGAATAATAATTGCGTGTTGCGTTATCTATAACTTTGCAAAATAAAATCTTGCGATGGAATCTTTTTTGATTGCCTACATAAGGTAGAATCTGCGAGCAATTTTGACACGCTTTTGCTTGCCAACCCCACAGAATCACAAACTTCCCCTCAAGAAGAATCTTTTATCCCGCTAAATGAAATTGCTTTGAATCCCAAACTCCAACACAAGATTTAAAGTTTTTTGCCTTCTCGCACTCTAGCGAGTTTTTAAAATCCCTAGACAAAGCAAAGCTCGCTTCAGAGGAACTCAATCCCCTCTCCTATCCGCGCAGTATCTCTGTCATCAGCGAACTAATGAACGAGAAGTTAGAGGAATTGTATGCGACAACAAAAGACCCAAATGACCCAAAATTGCATTTGCTCTTAGGCATTCAAGAGCAATTTACTCATTTAGATTCCACAATGCAAACCCTCAAAAACGAGCTTACAAACAAAGCAGAAATGCTTGCGAGTTTGCTTCCCCACACTATCAATGAAAAAAGTGATTTGCTCTTAGACCGCGCTCAAGCAGTATGGGAAAGTGCAAGTAACTTCAGAGCAGCAGCACGAAAGGAGTGGCTTGGATTAATGCGTTTTTCTCTACATTTGAAGCGGATTTAAGCACGAGAGAGAAAAATCCGATTTTTGAACACGCAAATATTATCGAAACCTATTGGCACATTCAAAGCGGCGGAGAGGACGGCAAAATCATTCTAGAAAATGAAATGGTTTATCAAGAATATTTTGATGAGGAGACGCCTAATATTTTGGCTTTACTCTGATAACGCAAAATTTTGTTTATGCTTATAGAGAGGAAGTGCTAAAATATGGCACGACACAAGCTGTTTTGCAGGTTTATGAAAAATCTGCAAATGCAGATTCTGGCATACAAAGCAACATAATTGCACATTGTAGCTATCAAATGCAAAAATCATTGGATTTCCACGAACAAAATCTCAAGCTCATTGGTGAAGCAAGTCGTATAGAAAAAAGGGCTTAAGGACTTTAGGATTTAAATTTATTTTGGAATCTCGTAGGAAACACGATTAACACTTGAAATTCAATCTTTATTTCCGCATTTTCTGTGCTTTTAAGCAATGAGGGAAGCAAATCATAATCCAAAATATTTGGTTGTGGAGGTTGCCAAGAGATTTTGTAACCGCCCTTTTCCATAGAATTTGGTTGCAAATAAAACGACAATACCTTTGCGATAGAATCCACTATTGTTTCTTGCTCTTTTTGTGAAAATTTTTCCACAAGAGGAACAAAAAAGCCAAATCCTATAAGCTCTACTTGATGAATCCTAAAAGCATTAATGTTTTGTTCTATTTCTTTTAAGCATTTCGTTTCTATTTCACCATTTTTAGTGGAATCCTTGATGATTTTTGGCAAAGTAGATAAATAATTTATAAAGAGATTTTCCAAATCCTTAGATTCTGCTTGAATGCCGTATTCTGATAGAATCTCTATAATCCTTGATTCGTTAGAATCCAAAAACAAGGGATTATTGAAGCTCTCTTTTTTTGTGTAGAATTGATAGACTTTGTCCATCGTTTCTTTTAAAAGTTTTGGATTCTCTTTGTGGAGTTGCAACATTTGTTTATTCATTTGCAAATAAATAAAATCTTGCGCCTCTTGTGCTTCTTGCTGTGTGATAGACAAATACGCATAATGCTTTATTTTTCTCTCTATTTGTCTTAGAAATTCGCTTTGCTCCATTAGGAATTTTGAATGATTTATGCGTTGAATGCGCCGATAAAATTGGCTAAATTTAAAAATTTCTAGCAAAATATTTTCTTCGCTTAAACTAGATTCTTGACTTTTAGAATGCGAAAAAGTGCTTGAAATTGTAAGATTTGCATTGTGGATAGAGGGCGAGTGAAAAAGCAAAGTTTGCAAAATCCAATCCATTGTGTTTTTATTCACAAGGACATTGGGAGATTTTTCTATTTTAAGTTTTGGAGAGAGATTCTGATAATGTTGGGGATTGCAACTTGCAAAAGAATCAAAAGTCAGCATAATTATCCTTCTATTTGTTCCCTACAAATTTTCCACTCCATTACTTTTGACATAAGCAAATATCATACCAAAATCTTCATTCTATTGGCACAATTATTCTTGTGGATTTGATTTTTTACCCACAGATTTACTTTATTCCTGCTAATAAGGATTCTAAAATTAGGCAGCATAAACCTTATAGAGCAAGTAAATCAACTAAATATGAGCGCACAAATTTTACAATGGAATCTTAAGGGACGAGTTCTTTTATTTGGATTGCTCCACTGCGTTCGTGAGGACGCAATGGCTAGATTAATCAACAAACACTCCATTATAACCCGTCGTTGCAACAGCTTCTAGGAGTTTTTCTTTTGGAATATTGTCCCTGCATTCTACTTTGGCAATTTTATCTTTCAAGGAGGCTTTTGCACTTGTAACTCCCTCCACTTTTAAGAGTGCTTTTCTCACCATTGCCGTGCAAAGCGGGCAGTGCATACCCTCCACATAAATTTTATATTCTCCTCCAAACATCAATCCGCCACATAATAACAATAAAAACAAAGCTTTATTCATAAATCCAACCTAAAATTTCTGGGTAAAACAAAATGCAGAACAAAACCAACAGCCAAAAAAAGCCACTCACGCTCTTTTTTCTTTTGCAAGTTTTTGCACAATCGCATTTTAAAATTCCAAAATAAAAATACAAGACAAAACACAAGCAAGATAACACACTCAAAATCAAACGATAAGGAGCAAGAAACTCCACGCCTGCGATTCCAAACGAGAATCCAAACAACAGAAAAAGGAGTGCGGGTAAGCAACAAATGCTCGCCAACACCCCTAGGCTAAACGAAACAATTAAGCCAATCTTTGCTTTCATTGGTTATTTTTCAACAGAAATGTAAGAATAAGAAAAACCTTTTGCGTCATAATAATCCAACACATTTTCCTCTACTTCGCCATAAGGATAACCAAAGTTATTTAGCGGTGTTTCCGCAGGTATAGGTGTCAGGATAAAATCTCTTGCGGTATTGTAACCCAACCAACACATTTCCCAACTTCCAAAGAGATATTCGCGCAA
>NZ_CATKCB010000163.1:0-2336 GCF_949747025.1 Helicobacter sp. UBA3407
AATATTTTAAAGAGTTAAAATCCGAAATGTCCGCCAAACTTTTGAATCTATCAGAGGAAATCTTCGCACTTGCACAAAAAAACTTTAATCTAAATTCACCGCAGCAACTTTCTATTGTCTTGTTTGAGGATTTGAAACTCCAAAGTGGCAAAAAAACAAAATCCGGCTTAAGCACTTCCCAAATGGTATTAAATTCCCTTTTTGACGCGCACCCTATCGTGCCAAAGATTTTAGAATATCGTGAGCTTTTCAAGCTTTTTAGCACCTATATAGAGCCTCTAATAGAACACGCTAAACTCAACGAATCGCATAAAATCTACACTTCTTTTATGCAAACAGGCACAAGCACTGGACGCTTAAGCTCCAAAAATCCGAATCTCCAAAATATTCCCGTCAAAACCGCACAAGGCAGACGCATACGACAAGGCTTCATCGCACAAGAAAACCACTTGCTCCTAAGCCTTGATTATTCACAAATTGAATTGCGCCTTCTAGCGCATTTTTCGCAGGATAAGGCGATGATTGAAGCATTTTGCCACAATGCAGACATTCATCTTGAAACTGCCAAAAAAATTTTTGGTGGCGCAAAAGCGCAAGAAAAACGCGCCGTGGCAAAAAGTATTAACTTCGGACTTATCTATGGTATGGGACCCAAAAAACTCTCCGAAACATTAAAAATCAGTTATCAAGAGGCAAAAACCTACATTCAAAACTATTTTGAATCTTTTCCCACCGTGAAAGATTTTTTGAAAGCTCAAGAGGATTTTATCCTAGAAAATGGTTATTCGCTTACGCTTCTAGGACGTATGCGCAAGTTTGACTTTCGCGGAATCCAAGAATACCAAAAGGCAGCATTTTTGCGTGAGGGTATCAATGCAATCTTTCAAGGAAGTGCCGCAGACATTATTAAAATGGCAATGAACGCTATCACGCAGGCAAACTTAGAATCCAAACTACTTTTGCAAGTGCATGATGAATTAATCTTTGAATCCCCGATAGCTTGTGCGGAATCTGAAGCAAAAAAAATCGCTTCCATTATGGAAAACATTACAAAGCTTAAGATTCCTCTTAGATGCTCTATTAGTATGGCAAAACATTGGGGTGACTTAAAATAACTCCTATTCTCCTCGCAAAAAGCAAAAATCCACCAAAAATACAAAAAATTTAAAATTTTCTCAACCTTTTTCACTCATTTAATTGACTTTTAAGGGGGGGGGGGGGGTATTATTTTGACTTAAATTTATTTTAAAATTTAAGGAGTCAAAATGACAAAACTTTCATTGGCAGCAAGCAGAACGCTTGTAGGTTTCGGTGTGGTAGCATTGACTAGCACAGGTAGTTTTGCTGCACAGAAGAATATTGAAAACACCCCCGCAGGGACAAACGCATCTTTCACACAAAGTGGCAATAGCTATACTTGGAATGGCAAGGATAGCACAGGTGCAGCGGTAACTCAAGGCACAGACGATGTAACTCTTACTTTAAGCGAGCCAACCACCGCTCCCATAGGCACTCCACCCAAAGAAGTAAGTTCGTTTAACACAAACGCAAACAGCAGTGTAAAAATCAATCTTCAACAAAATTCCAACACTGCTTTGGTTGCAGGAGACAAACTCACAATCAAAGGCGATAACACAGCAAATACTCCCACACTTTATAACTTTGATTTAAACGCAGGTGTGATTGACATAGGAGATGGGACAGCTCTCCTAAATCTTGAAGCAAATAGCGGAGAATCCAAGCTTGGCACGATTGTAGGACAAGCAACAACTTTCAAAGACAAATCCACGCTCACGCTTAAAAACAATGGTTCAGTCAGTGCGACACAAGACTTGACTTTTGAGAATGGTTCTACGCTTGACTTACAAGGAAGTGGTTCGCTAAAAGTAGGTGGAAGTCTTAATATGACAGGCGCAGCAGGGACACCAAACATTCTCTACACAAACCCCAAAAATGTAGGCGCAATCAGTGTCGGAGGGAATGCTACTTTCACAAATTCAGAGATTGCTTTACAATCTAAAGATTTCAATCAACTAAGCTTTGATACACCCAAAGTGTTACTAAAAGGTGGTAAAGATTCCACAACCCTAGCAGGAGTTACTCTCACAAAAGATGCAAAGGGCAACTTCAGCACAGCTGCCACAGCGGTAGCTGATACAAGCCTAAAAGTTGGAAGAGTAACCCTACAAAGAACAGCGGGAGATTGGCTAGGAAGAAGTATTAGCACAGAGTTGCAAAAAGATATTAATATGAGTTTAGGTGGCACAGATTCTGTTACAGGTGGTAATGCAGGCAATAGCTTCACTCAAAACCTTGGTCAAAATGCAGCAAACACC
>NZ_CATKCB010000164.1:0-10856 GCF_949747025.1 Helicobacter sp. UBA3407
GCACAAGGGCAGCTCAAAAACCTGCCCGCCATTATCAAAGCAGACACACAAGGAAGCTTAGAGGCAATTCGCGGAAGCTTAGAAAAACTACAAAACGAGGAAGTGAAAGTCAATATTATTCATAAGGGTGTGGGCGGAATCACAGAAAGCGACTTGGCTCTTGCGGGGGCAAGTGCGAATTGTGTGATTTTAGGATTCAATGTGCGTCCAACAGGAAGCGTAAAAAATAAGGCGAAAGAACTTGGAATCCAAATCAAAACCTATTCCATTATTTATTCGCTTTTAGACGATATTAAAGCCTTGCTTGGCGGCTTGCTCTCACCTGTTTTAGAAGAAGAAAACACCGGACAAGCGGAAGTGCGCGAGACTTTCAATATTGCCAAAGTCGGAACGATTGCCGGTTGCTTCGTAACTGATGGCGTAATTCAAAGAGGAATCAAGGTGCGCTTAATCCGCAATGGTGTCGTGATTCATAATGGCAACATTACTTCACTCAAACGTTTTAAAGATGATGCACGCGAAGTGGCAAAAGGCTTTGAATGTGGAATTATGCTAGAAGATTACAACGACATTCAAGTCGGCGATGTCTTTGAAACCTATAAAGAAGTGGAAAAACAAAGGACGCTTTAATGCAAGACATTAAGCTTGCTCGCACACAATCTTTACTGAAAGAGATTCTACCAAGCGCATTAGCAAACCTCAATGACACGCGCCTAAATTCTCTCAATGTAATAGAGGTTAAATGTTCGCGTGGTAAATATTTTGCCGAAGTTTTCCTAAACGCTCCTTTTGCAACCCAACAAGAAAAAGCAGAGATTCTAACCCAACTCAAAAAAGCACGCGGAATTATCAAGGAATATTGCTTAGAAGAAACGGGCTGGTTTCGTTGTCCAGACTTCAAATTTAGCTTTGACACAACCTTAGAACAAGAAAATCGTTTGGATAAAATCTTTGATACACTCCAAAAAGAGCGCGAAAGCAAACAAAAGGGGAAAAATGACACTTGCTCCTGATTTAGAAATCAAAATCAAAATATTAATAGAAAGTCTAGGTTTTACTCTTTATGATATTTTTAATATTAAAGAAAATGAGAATCAGATTTTGCGTATTTGTATCACAAAGTCAAATAGAGAGGATTCCGCTAGTGTAACACTTGAAGATTGCCAAGAAGTAAGCCTTGCTCTTTCGCCTTTGCTAGATGTTGAAATGCCAAATTCTGAAAAGTATTTTTTAGAAGTTAGTTCACCCGGAATTGAACGCACGCTTAGAACCCTTGCACATTATCAAAACGCCATAGGAGAACTTGTCAAAATCAAAACCATAGACAAAAAAGAATTCAAAGGCAAACTTTTACAAGTGAATCAAAACACTCTTACCCTAGAAGATACTCAAGCAAATATGCAAATAATCCCACTAGAGTCTATCAAAAAAGCTCAAACCTACTTTGAATGGTAGTCTCTCACGTGCAAAATATAGGCACAGATGAATTTTATTTGAATCTTTGCTTGCAAAGTGCGTGGCAAAACCAACTCATCACACTGCCAAATCCCGCTGTAAGCGCACTCATATTAGACCAATATGGCACAATTTTAAGCCTAGAATCGCACCAAGAATGTGGCAAACCACACGCAGAAGTGCTTGCTCTTCAAAAAGCCTATGCAAAACTAAGCGGCGATTGTGAAATCTTGCGACTAAGCGATTCTGCGCAAATCCATCAGTATTTGCTCAAATGCTCCCAAAATCTTTTTAATAAGACTACGATTTATGTCAGCCTAGAACCTTGCGGTAGTCATAAATGCGGTAGAACTCCCTCTTGCACAAGTCTTTTAAAAGCACTAAAACCAAAACGCATTATTATTGCCACACAAGATAGAAGCCAAAACGCTAAAGGCGGGGCGGAGGAACTAGAACAATGCGGAATCCCTGTAACAAAAGCTTGGGAAACAAAAAACTTAACTTCCATTCATCAATGCGCAAACTCTCTCTTGTATCCCTTCAATGCCCTGCAAACAAAAGGGCGATTCTTACTCTACAAATATGCTTGCAGGCTAGATGGTAGCATTAATGGCGGACAAATCAGCTCAAAAGCAGCCCAAAGCAAAATGCACGATTATCGTGCAAAAGCAGATTTTTTGCTCCTTTCTGGCAAAACAATAAGAGAAGATAAGCCGACACTTGATGCAAGATTTGCAAGTTTGGAATCCAAACGCCCTCCAAATATCTTAATATTAACGCGTGATAATAATTTCTCTACTGATGCACCACTTTTTGATATACCAAACAGAGAGGTAAAAATATTAAATCAAATAAACCCTACATTACAAAATATTAATGGGTTTATAATGTGTGAGGGCGGAGCAGAACTCCTAAGTGCATTACAGCCACATATAGATATGCTTCTTGTGATTTTACAACCAAGCTTTAATGCAGATTTTACTCTCACAATGCGCCTAAGACTTTCCTTTCATCTTGTCCATAGTATGCAAATAGGAGAAGATTTGTTTTTATGGCTTTTACCCAAAAATCAACCAATGCTTTAATTCTTTGCATTTGTATCCCTAATGAGCAAAACAATCCGCTGCGTCCTTTGCAAGATTCCATTTATTGCTTGCTTTGCTCCAAAACATATTCCTCAAATTTTAACAAAATTGGATTATGAAGCTGACTTCGACGCTTAAGCGAATAAAAAGATTGCTCTAGGGGTAAATTTTTAATTTTAATGGGGAATAAGACTTTATTTTCTAACTCTTTTCTAATAGCAATTTCAGAAAAGACAGACAATGCGCCCTCACAAATCACCAAATCCTTAATTGCTGTTGTGCAATTTAGCTCAATAAAAATTGGAATCTCAACCCCGAGTTTTGCCAAAGCACCCACAAATTGTTCCCTCTGCCCCGAACCATATTCTCTCAAAATCCACATCTTGTCTAGTAAATCCTTAATGTCCCTTGTGCGCGAGGCGAGAATAAAATCATTGCTCGCCACAATCAAAGAATCCGTATGCAACATTTCACTCACCAACCCTTCGGTGCTCGCATATTGCGAAGAAATATCTCCCTCTACAAGTGCCAAATCCACCGCACCTTTTTTGATTTGTTCAAAACATTCCTTAAAATGAGCAACCTGTAATTTCAGCCTAACTTTTCTGTGTGTTTTGGCAAACTCAAAAACAATTTTAGGCAAAAAATATTCACTAATTGTATGCGTTGCAACAATACTTAATTCTCCTGTAATCTCTTGAGAATCTGTGCGCTCCAAACTCTCAAGACTTGCATAATATCCTTGCACTACCTCTAGCCACATTCCGCCTAGAAATAATGCTCTTGAAGTTGGCACTAGCTTCTTTCCAATGCGTTCAAAAAGCGGAAAACCCGCAAGTTTTTCTAATCGCTTCACCACTATGGATACATTAGGTTGTGAGATAGAGAATCGTTCGGCTGTTTGTGTAGGACTTTTACTCTTTAACAAATCTAAAAATATCTCTAAATCCTTAATTTTCATTTTGCACCCCTGATTCAAAATAGCTCAAAGAACTCCTACCAAATTTCTTCGTTTTTATGAGCGTAAAACTACCAATATGCGTTGGAATCTCCAAAGAGGAAATATGCTCCAACACAAGCAAATCAAAAAGATTTTTATCCAAATCCTCTATCATTTGATAACATCTTTCGTAAATATCTTGCATTGTGTTGCGCACATTAAAAGGTGGGTCAATATATCCAATACTAGGGGATTTCAATATTTTCAAAGCAAGCTTATAATGATTAAAAGTATCGCCCAAGAAGACACGATAGTTTTCATTGTTTTGACAAGTACTTTGCAAATTTGCTTTTAAAATCTCGCAAGCCTTTTTATCACTCTCAAAAAACAATGCAAATCTTGCTCCACGACTAAGTGCTTCTATCCCGATACTTCCGCTCCCGGCAAAAAATTCTACAAAACTTGCTCCCACAATGCCACTATTTAAAGTATTAAAAAACGATTCCTTTAGAATTGCTTTAGAAGAGCGCGTCGTATCCAAAGAAGCCATTTGCAACTTGCGTCCCTTATAGATTCCACCTAAAATTCTCAAGGTAGATTTGGGAGGATTTTTAAGCATTTTTGCCCTTATAATGCTCCAAAACAATCGTTTGAATTTCTTTTGCAAAACTGCGTAAAACTTCCTCAATTTTCGTATTCAAATCAGAATTCTCAAAAAGAGGCGGAATCTCTTGCTTTAAATTATCCAAACGATTAAAATCACCAAAACCACTAGAGCTTGACTTAATAAAATCCTCTCCTTGCAAATCCTGATAACTCCTAGATTCCTCATTTTGCGATTCTTGCATTGCTCTGCCTCTGATTTTTCTATCAAAAGCCTCTAGTTCTTGTAGTAGAATTTCTCGCGTAAAAGGAATCTTAAGGTTTGCCTCCTCAAAATCTCCGATTAAGAATACAGGTTTTTGGGATTCTACAAGTTGTGTTGCGACGACAAAATCACAAAGCTTATAACTTGTAAGATATTCCTTTAAATACATCTCCAAACTGCGGTCTAACAACAAAGAATCGCAAATCAGCGCAATTTTCATAATAGAATCCTTACAAAGTATTTTATCAATTATAGCGGAATCTTTACAAAAATTTTAGAATTTTTATCAAGCTTAAGCGCAAAATTCTTGCATTTAGAATCTTTTTTGCTATAATTTAAAAATTTTAAAAGGAGCAAAAATGAAAGCAATGGTAATCCAAGGTCCCAATCTCAATATGCTAGGGATTCGCGACCCGCGTATCTATGGACCAGCAAAGCTTGAAACAATCCACCAAAACATCAAACAACACGCTGAACAAATCGGCTTAGAGGTGGATTTTTTTCAAAGCAATTTTGAAGGCGAAATCGTAGATAAAATCCAAGAATGCTTAGGACAATACGATGGAATTATTATCAATCCCGCCGCTTACTCACACACTTCTGTTGCGATTCGGGACGCAATTTCTGCTGTCAATTTACCAACGATTGAAGTGCATATTAGCAATATTCACTCAAGAGAAGATTTCCGACACAAAAGCTTAACTGCTGCGGTATGCGCTGGCGTTATTGCGGGCTTTGGTCCAATGGGTTATCATCTTGCTTTACAAGGACTTGTTCAGATTCTCACTGAATTAAACGCAATCAAAGAAGCGCGCAAGCAAGCGGCTGCACAAAACGCACAACCCCAACAATAACACCCTAGGAGGGCAAATTGGAAAACTTTATCATCAAAGACGAAAATGCCCTTTATTTTGAAGTGGGTTATAGTTGCGATAACGCTCTTTTTATCGCTTATGGCAAGCAGGGCTATTTCATTACCGATGGACGTTATCAAACCGAGGCGCAAGAGTCTATCAAGCAAGACAAATATGCTGTGGAGATTCTTATTTCTCGTAATCTTATTCGCACTGCACGTGCAATTTTCAAAAAATACGAAAAATCCACCTTTTACTTCAATCCACAAGAATTTTCAGTATTTGCATTTGAAAAGCTAAAAAATAATCTTAAAATTAACTTTATTCCTAAGCTAAACTTTCACCAAGAAAAACGAATCCTCAAAACTGCACAAGAAATAGAGCTTTTACACCATTCTCAAAAGCTCAACTTCAAAGCTTTTGCCAAGTTTGCGCAATTCCTTAGCGAAAAGGGTGTAGATTGCGAAGAATCTTACCTTCATTTCAAAACGCAAGAATTTTTGAGTAAGCAAGGTAAATTTGATTTAAGCTTCAATCCCATTGTAGGAATCAACAAAAATGCTGCAAAACCGCACGCCCTGCCCTCAAACGACAAATTGCAAAAAGGTGATTTATTGCTTTTTGATGCGGGATTGAAATACAAACGTTATTGCTCTGATATGACACGTACAGGGTATTTTGGCAAAAATGGAATCTGTTTTTCTAAAGAACAAAAATTCAAAAACAAAGAGTTGCAAAAAATCTATGACATTGTGCTAAAAGCCCAAGAATGTGCAATCAAAGGCGCAAAAGTAGGAATGCTTGCCTGCGAAGTAGATGCTCTTGCGCGTAATGTGATTGAAAAAGCGGGATATGGCAAATATTTCGTGCATTCCACAGGACACGGAATCGGACTAGATATCCACGAGTTGCCTGTCATTTCGGCACGCTCTCAAACGATTCTGCAAGAAAGTATGGTATTTTCTATTGAGCCGGGCATTTATATTCCCCATCATTATGGCGTGCGCATTGAAGATTTAGTCGTATTACAAAGAGATGGTGCGCGTGTGCTTGGAATCTAAAATGCAATCATTTTCGCCCCATAAAACCAATTGTTTAACTTCCAAAAAGCAGAAATTCTACTGCACCAAATCACAAAATTTGCATTACTTTGGAATCAAAACCTACCGACAAATCAAAATAAACCCTAAAATGACGCGTCTAATTTATGCACTTCCTCCCCTACAAGGTAAATTTTTTGCATTGCAATCCAAGACTCCGCGATTCACTCTTGTGCGCCCACCCAATCCCTATCGTTCTTTTAAGGCATACCAACAACTTAAACAATACGCAATTTTAGGAATCGGGGCAAATTGTGGCGAATGTTTAATTACATTTTGGAAGCTTTTTAAGAGGTTCAAAAAGAAAAATGTTATAATTTCTTTTTCATCTATTTTAAAAAATCCAGCTTTTGGCTGGGAAGCACAAGCAGATTTTTATAATGCAGTTTTATGGGTAAAAACTAAGCTTGGCTATGTAGAATTTTGGAGTTTTTGTGCGTATTTAGAACGTATGTTTGGGCGGAATCGCAAACGACCTTTTAAAAATGCTCCGCGCACTTTGGATATTGATATTATTGGTTTTAAAAATCAATTCTTACGTTTTAAACATTTACAGATTCCACATATTGCGTGGTCTCTTAGAGAAAGCGTGAGGATTCCATTACTAGAGAGGAAGGTATGAAACTATTTACTTATACGGGAGAAAGTTCAGCTGCAGCCTTAGCGCAAGCCAAAGCCGAGCTTGGCGATGAATTTTCAATCATCTCACAAAAAAAATTAAGTGAGGGAGGATATGAAATTTCTGTCGCCATTAGCGAAGAAGACTTAAAAGAAGCTAAGGTTAAAGCTGAACGAGAAAAGCAAAAAAATGAAACCTTAGCAGCAAAAAGCAATAGTATTGCTGATAGATTGGAATTGATTGCACAAAAGGAGTTAGAAAAAAAACGTATGGCACAAACTCTATCTAGCACGCTCCCCGAAGATGTTTCTTTACAACTTTCCGATGCAGTGCGCCAAATCTCGCAGATTGCTGGCGTTGCCTCTAAAATTCCTCCAAAATCTCCTTATCCAACACCTCTAGCGCAGATTCCAAAAGAATCTTCCTCTCAACCCCAAAACAAAGAGAAAGAAGAAAGACCAAAGCAGGCGCAAAACAACAAAGAATCGCAAATAGAAAACAAAAAGAAAGAATCCTCACTTGAAAATAATGATTTGCGCTTGATTCGGGGTGAAATTGATAGACTAAACGACAAACTCAAACTTATCCAAAATATGTTTTGGGAGGAGCGAGGACCCAAACGTGATGGGCTAATTATCCCGCACGAATTTGCAGAAATTTACAGAATCACCAAAGCAAGTGGTATGGCAAAAGAGCATTTAGAAAAGATTATGCAGCTGACTTTGGAATTAATGCCCATTAAAATGCGCGAAAACTCTGTGCTTATCAAGCGATATTTTAGAGAAGTTTTGCGCAAAATGGTATATGCAAGAGCAGAGAATCTAAGCAGCAATGCCAAAAACATTATGATGTTAGTTGGACCCACAGGAGTGGGCAAAACAACGACTTTAGCAAAACTTGCCGCACGTTATTCAAGACTTTTAAACAAAAACTACAAAGTAGGAATCATTACTTTGGATACTTACCGAATCGGTGCAGTGGATCAATTAATGTTTTATGCTAAAAAGATGAAATTAAGTATAGATACCGTAGTAGATACAGAGGAGTTTGTTAATGCGCTAGATTCCTTGAAATATTGCGATTATATTTTGATTGATACGGTGGGCAGCTCACAGCACGATAGGGCGAAGCTAGAATCCCTCAAAAGCTTTGTCAATGCCGACCCAAATACCAAAATTGATGTGAGCTTAGTGA
Source organism: Helicobacter sp. UBA3407 (assembly GCF_949747025.1). Classification (NCBI taxonomy): domain Bacteria; kingdom Pseudomonadati; phylum Campylobacterota; class Epsilonproteobacteria; order Campylobacterales; family Helicobacteraceae; genus Helicobacter; species Helicobacter sp. UBA3407. Next base: position 8,116 of record NZ_CATKCB010000164.1, read on the forward strand.
TGAGTGCAACCACAAAATACGAAGACTTAAAGGATATTTATCATACTTTTTCTACTTTAGGAATTGACACCTTGCTTTTTACGAAACTAGACGAAACGCATAGCTATGGCAATATTTTTTCTTTGATTTACGAGACTAAAAAACCGGTAAGCTATTTTTCTATTGGTCAAGAAGTGCCAAACGATTTGAATGTTGCGACAAGCGATTTCTTGATTGATTGCTTGCTAGATGGGCTTATTAAAGGCTAAAAATGAAAAACCAAGCGGCAAACTTAGAATTGCTTTTAGAATCTCCAAAAATCTCTAATACAAAATTTATTACCATCACAAGTGGTAAAGGTGGCGTGGGCAAATCTACTTTTAGCGCGAATCTTGCTTATAAACTTTGGCAGCTAGGCTTCAAAGTCGGAATCTTTGACGCAGACATTGGGCTAGCAAATTTGGATATTATGTTTGGTGTGCGCTGTGAAAAAAATCTTTTGCATGTGCTAAAAAATCAAGCAAAACTCAAAGATATTATCATACCTATTGAGCGGAATCTCTATCTTATCCCGGGCGATTCTGGCACAGATATTTTTCGCTATAAGAGCGAATTTATGTTTGAAGCCTTGATTGAGGATTCTGCATTTTTAGACAACTTAGATTTTGTTATCATTGATACAGGTGCAGGGATTGGCGAATACACGCAGACTTTTTTAAAAAATAGTGATGAGGTAATCGTTATTACGATTCCAGACCCTGCGGCAATCACAGATGCTTATGCGACGATTAAACTAGCAGCAAATTTCAAAGAACGTATTTTTATGCTAATTAATATGACAAAAAATAATGCAGAAGCACAAATGATTTTTCAAAAAGTGCAAAAAATCGCACAAGCAAACATTAACAATATCAAATTGGAATTTATTGGTGAATTGACCAAAACATCATTGATTAATCATTACAGCAAAAATCGCGGAATCTTTGTTAAGTTGGAGCCAAATTCCTCCTCTTCAATGGAAATTGAAGAGATTGCACGCAATCTTGCCAAAAAAATGGAACGAAATGTGCTAGTACAAGAAGATAAAAGATTTGGTAAATTCTTAAAAAAGATTTTGGGTCATTTTTAGGAAATGTAAGGAAACAAAATGTCTTTAAAAATGGATAATTTTCTAAGTTTTGCGATTGTGAATGGATTTTTTATCGGACTCTTATTATCCTTTTTGAAATTTGATGAACCAGAAATGATTGTAGCAGGAACGCTTATCTCAACGATTGGATTCTATTTGATTACTTTAGTAAGCGTTTCATTGTTTGTGCGATTTTTGGGCAATCAAGAGCATATTATCAGGAGACCTGCATATAATGATTTGCTAGAAGAATACATTGAAGAGTTTGATAAACGCGAAAAAGTAACCAACAAGATTCGTGGATTCTTGCGCACAATGGAAAAAACAATGCGCGAAGATGAGGAGGAAGAAGCACGGACAAACAAAAATAAAAAACACGAAGTAGAAAAGAATAACTATGCTGACGACTTCTAATGGGTACCAAACAGCATTAAAACAATCGCAAGATTCTCTAGCATTAGACTATCTTCCTGCGCTCAAAGCAATGGCTTTTCGCCTAAAGGAACGATTGCCTGCAAGTGTAGATTTTGCGGATTTGGTATCTATTGGCACAGAAGAGCTTATCAAGCTAGCACGCAAATATGATAGTAAGGTGAGCGAATCTTTTTGGGGTTATGCAAAGCCCCGTGTGCATGGAGCTATGCTTGATTATTTACGCAGTCTAGACAATGTTTCGCGTCAAACGCGCACATTGATTAAACGCGTAGATAAAGCGATTGCAACTTACTATAATACACATCAAGAAGAGCCAGACAATGCTTATCTAAGCGAGATTCTAGGCGAAGAAGAAGAAAAAATCAAAGAGGCAAGAATTGCGAGCGAAATTTATGGTGTAATGCCTTTAGAAGACCAATTAGGTGGGGAGAGCGAAGAGACATTAGAACGTATAGAAAAAGAGGAGTTGGTTGAAATCATAGAGCAGATTTTAGAACAAGCAACACAAAACGAACAGCTTGTGATTCAACTTTATTATTTTGAAGAATTAAACTTCAAAGAAATTAGTGAAGTAATGGAAATTACAGAATCAAGAGTTTCTCAACTGCATAAGGCAGTGATTCGTAAAATTCGTCAATACCTTGAACAAAGGGGGCTAAATGGCTGATATATTAAGTCAAGAAGAAATTGATGCGCTATTAGAAGTCGTAGATGATGATGGTGCGGAAGCCGAAATCGCAGAAAAACCAACGACTGTTGTCCAACAACACCAAATTACTCTTTATGATTTCAAGCGTCCAAACCGCGTTAGCAAGGAACAACTAAGAGCTTTTCGTGGAATCCACGACAAAATGGCAAGGGCACTTTCTAGTCAAATTTCGGCAATTATGCGCTCTATTGTAGAAATTCAGCTCCACAGCGTGGATCAAATGACCTATGGTGAATTTTTGATGAGCTTGCCAAGTCCTACAAGCTTCAATGTTTTTTCTATGAAGCCTCTTGATGGCACAGGGGTTTTGGAGATTAACCCCAGCATTGCCTTTCCAATGATTGATAGATTGCTTGGAGGCAAAGGCGACCCTTACGAATCCACGCGTGAATTTAGCGATATTGAACTAAATTTGCTAGATACAATCCTGCGTCAAATGATGCAGAATCTCAAGGACGCTTGGGCACCTGTTACAGAGATTTTTCCCAC
>NZ_CATKCB010000165.1:0-2018 GCF_949747025.1 Helicobacter sp. UBA3407
CATTACCAAAAGATGAAAAAATAAAAGCGGTGAAACCAAAAAGCATTATCAAGATACCTGCAAAAGCTAGGATAATTTTTTTTGTTAGTGGATACTTTTGTTTTTTCATAGCTTCAAGTGTAATCAAAAATTCGTTAAAAAGACTTAAAAATTAGGCACTTTTAAAAGAAATCAAGGTAGAATCTAGACTTTATTTGTCTAACAAAAGGGAATTTATGGACTACAAAGATACACTAGCATTACCTACAACAAACTTTCCTATGCGTGGAAATCTCCCGCAAAATGAACCGAAGACCTATCAACTATGGAAAAGTAGTCGTATTTATCCAACGATGGAACAAAACCGCAAAAATGCGAGCGTTACTTTTAATCTACACGATGGACCACCTTATGCAAACGGACATATTCATATCGGACACGCACTCAATAAAATCCTCAAAGATATGATTGTAAAACAGCATTATTTTCAAGGCGAAAAAGTATTTTACACACCGGGTTGGGATTGCCACGGATTGCCTATTGAACAACAAGTAGAAAAAAAGCTTAGCAAAGAAAAAAAGGATTCCTTACCCAAAATCAAAATCCGCGAACTTTGTCGCAAACACGCAGAGGAATTTGTCCAAATCCAAAAAAATGAATTTTTAGAACTCGGAATCTTTGGAGATTTTGAGAATCCTTATAAAACGATGGATTTTGCCTTTGAAGCAGAAATCTACAAAGCACTTTGTGGAGTTGCCAAAAAAGGCTTACTCAAAGAGCGCAGTAAGCCTGTTTATTGGAGTTGGGCTTGTCAAACTGCCTTAGCAGAAGCTGAAGTGGAGTACGAGGAAAAAGAGAGCGATTCCATCTTTGTCGCTTTTCCCTTGCAAGAAGATGCGCTTCAAGCATTAGGCGCGCAAGAATTAGGAATCCACAAAGCCTCTTGTGTTATTTGGACAACTACTCCTTGGACTCTTCCTGCAAATAGCGGAATCGCTCTTAATCCCGAAGAACTCTACGCATTAACACAAGACAATAAAATAGTCCTCGCCTCCCAAGTAGAGAAATTGGCAGAACTTGGCATAGTGAAAAACAAGATTCTAAAAACATTCCACTCCCAAATCTTAGAAAACAAACACGCAACCAATCCGCTAAATGGAAGGAATTCTAAAATCATCTTAGGAGAACATGTCGCAAGCAACGAGGGAAGCGGTTGCGTGCATACTGCACCCGGACACGGAGAGGACGACTATTTCATCGGACTAAAATACGACTTGCCTATGTTAATGCCCGTAGATGATAAAGGTTGTTTTGATGAAACATTAATAAAGGAAAAATTATTCTTCAATCCCGATGAATTTGTGGGAAAATTTATCTTTGATACACACCCAAGAATCTTGGAGCTTTTGGGAGAACATTTGTTGCTTCATAGCAAAATCAAACATTCTTATCCGCATTGTTGGCGTTCGCACCAACCCGTAATTTTTCGCGCAACTGCACAATGGTTTATTCTAATGGACGAACCCTATACAAGCAATGGAGAAACTTTGCGTCAAGTCGCTTTACAACAAATTAAAAAAACGCGATTCTATCCCGAACACGGAATGCACAGAATCTACTCTATGATAGAGAATCGCCCCGATTGGTGTATTTCAAGGCAAAGAGATTGGGGTGTTCCGATTGCCTTTTTTAAAGACAAGCAAAGTGGCAAGGTTTTATTGGATTCAGAGATTTTGGATTTTGTTGCGGAAATTTTTACCAAAGAAGGTTGTGATGCGTGGTGGAGCAAAAGTGTAGAGGAACTCCTCCCGCCTCAACACAAAGACAAAGCAGGACATTTAGAAAAAGTGCAGCACATTTTAGATGTGTGGTTTGATAGTGGAAGCACTTGGAAAGCCGTGCTAGAGAGCGATAAATATGCTAGCGGAGGGAATCCTGCTAGTATGTATTTAGAGGGAAGCGACCAACATAGAGGTTGGTTTCATAGCTCTTTGCTCGTCAGCTGTGCAATCCATCAATGCGCACCTTACAAAAGTATC
>NZ_CATKCB010000166.1:0-10411 GCF_949747025.1 Helicobacter sp. UBA3407
ATTGCGATAATCCATAAAGAGAGAATCTCTTTATTTAGATTATCGTGAGTTTTATCAAAGCCTTATAATTATTGCAAGAAAAACTAGAAACTAGGAAGAATTGCGCCTTTGTATTGGTCTAGGATAAATTGTCTCATCTCTTCGCTTTGGAGAGAATGGATAAGCTTTTGTATGCGTGCGTCTTTTTCATTGCCGCCTTTTACTACTATAATATTCACATAAGGTGAATCTTTGCTCTCAAGTGCAATTGCATCATTAAGCGGGTTTAATCCAGCAAGTAAAGCGAAGTTGGTATTAATGACTGATGCGCTGACATCTCCAAGTGCGCGCGCAAGTTGTGGTGCGTCCATTTCTTTAAATTTCAAGTTTTTAGGATTTTCTATTATGTTTTGCACGCTTGGAAGTTCTACGTTCTCTTGAAGTTTGATAAGTCCATTTGCTTCCAATATTCTAAGCGCACGCGCTCCATTGCTTGGATCGTTTGGCAAGGAAATCATATCGCCTTCTTTTAGCTCGTCCAAGTTTTTGATTTTTTTAGAATAAACACCCATTGGCTCTAGATGGATTCCCGCGACACTGACGAGATTTGTTTTGTGTTCTTTGTTAAAAGAATCCAAATAAGGCTTATGTTGGAAAAAGTTTGCGTTTAATGAGCCATCGTCTAAAGATTTGTTTGGTGTTACATAATCGGTAAATTCTTTGATTTCTAAAGTAATTCCCTCTTTTGCCAAAGTTTCCTTGACTTTTTCTAGCATTACTGCGTGTGGTTCGGGAGTTGCGCCGACAATTAGTTTTTCCATTTCCGTCTTTTCTGTTTTTTGTGCATTGTTTTGTGATTCTACTTTGGAATCGCAGCCACTAAAAATCACTGCAAGAGCTATTGTGCCGAGTGTTAGTTTGTTGAAAATTACTTTTTTAAGCATTGTTGTCCTTTGTAAAAATTTAATGTTTTAATTTTTTATACAGAAAATCCCCAAAACTTTGAATTATCTGCACTAGAAAAATTAAAATCAAAACAGTGTATAACATAATATCGCTTTGGAATCTATAATATCCATATTTGATTGCAATATCGCCTAATCCACCTCCACCCACAGCTCCAGCCATTGCGCTAAATCCAACAACTAGGATAAGAGCAAGTGTGATTCCAGAGACAATGCTTGGCAAGGCTTCTACAAACATAATCCGAAAGATAATTTGTAAATTACTTGCGCCAAAGCTAAGAGCAGCTTCAATCACTCCTTTATCCACTTCTTTGAGTGCATTTTCTATGATACGCACGATAAAGGGTGCTGCACCAATGCTAAGCGGCACGATTGCTGCGCTCGCACCGATGCTTTTGCCTACGATAAATTGTGTTAAGGGAAATAAGACAACCATTAAAATAAGAAAAGGAAAGGAACGCAAGGTATTTGTAATGCTATCAAGTGTGCGGAAAATAAACGCATTAGGGCTTAAACCATTAGGGGCGCAAAGGGTAAGCAAAATGCTAGGCACAATCGCCAAAAGTGTTGCAATGCTTGTTGCGAGTATGCTCATATAAAGCGTGTCTAAAGTCGCTTCTAAAAGCAAAGAAATGGTTTTGCTATCCATTTGGTTCTCCTTGTGGATTGGATTCTATGATTTCCCATTGCGCGCCTCGTGCATTCAGATAATTGCAGACTTTTTCTTTGGCATTTTTATCAATATTAATCACCAAAATTCCTAGTGCGATTCCATTAAAGGATTCTAAATTGCCCCATACGATATTAAAGTTCATTTGTAATTCTCGCGCCATTTGTGTGATAATTGGATTTTGTGCCAAGTTTTTAGGAAAATAAATGCGAATGTTTAACCCCTCATCGGGTAGAATCTCATTTTCTCCCAAAAATTCACGCATTTTTGAGTCAGGCGAAAGGAATAAATCCTCAATTTTTCCACTTTTTAGCACCACTCCGCCTTCCATAAAGGCAGCCTCACTACAAAGTCGTTTGACGACTTCCATTTCGTGCGTTACAAGCACAATCGTTACGCCTAGTTCTTGATTGATTTGCGCAAGTAAGTCTAAAATAGCACCCGTGATACTTGGGTCTAGTGCGCTTGTAGCTTCATCGCTTAGAAGCAACATAGGATTCATCACTAATGCCCTTGCAATCGCAACGCGTTGCTTTTGTCCTCCGCTAAGCTCGTTTGGATAGGATTTTGCCTTATCTTGCAAACCAACCAATTCTAAGAGATTCTTAATCTTTGCCTCGTTGATTGTAGCTTTTGCGCATTGTAAAGGCAAGAGGACATTCTCATAAACATTTTTGCGACTAAGCAAGGAGAAGTGCTGAAAAATCATTCCAACTTTTTGTCTAAATGCACGCAATTCTTTGGTTGTGAGTTTAGAAATATCCAAGTTATCAATTTCTATTTTGCCAGAATTAATGGATTCTAATCCATTAAAGGTGCGGAGCAAAGTGCTTTTTCCTGCTCCGCTATGTCCGACGAGCCCGAAGATTGAACCCTTTTTAATCCTTAAATTAATGTTTTTTAATACCTCTAAATTACCATAACTTTTGGAAAGATTCTGCACTTTGATTAAATCCATTTTGCTCCTTAATTGTTTTGCCATTTCGTTATTTGCTTGTAAAATCTGATAAAATTGCGAAATTATAGTGAAAAAAGCTAAAAGGGGTTTTATGTTGAAAGGTTTTGCTAGATTATGGATTGTGTTAATGCTTTGTTATGGAATTTTAAATGCGCAACCTTGGGTAATGTTTAGCGATATGGACGACACTTATTTATACGACCAAGCAAGCGGGCAGGTGTATATTCGGATAAAAAAGGGCGGTAAGAATTATGAGGATACTTTTGTCAAAATGGGCGTGCAGGATTCTATCCATTCTAAACCCGCTTCAAAAGCTCAAAAAACTGCACAAAGGGATTCCAAAGCCACAGAATCCAAACAAGAAAATGACGCACAAAAAGAACAACAAGAGTTAATCAAAAAAGCGCAAGAATTGCAAAGAAGCATACAAGGAAGTATTTTAGGTGGGGAGTAGTTTAAGCCAAAAAATATTCGCAATCTTTTGCTAAAACTTCCAAAACCGCCTTCGCGACTTTTTGGGATTCCATAATTCCAATCTCGCCCCCGCCAAATTTTAAGACTTTTAAGATTTCCAAATCTAGTAAAAAATGTGCTATTTTTTTGTAATCTAGCTCACTTTTTCTGCCCAAATGTCTCACTCTATAAATGACGCTTCTGTGCATTTTTTCACCTTTTTCATCAATGAAAATTCCACTGAAAGTTTTATCAAAACGATAGGGGACATTGGCGAGAGATTCTAAATAGTGTATGAATGTATAGCCGACATATTGATTACCAAATGTTAAAATTTTGCCGTTTTGCGTTAATAATTTATCAAAAATACTCTCTTTGCCCAAAACTTCCTTGCAGTCGCGCAATTTTTCTTTTAAATCTCCAAAAACTGCGCAAGAAAAAATAGGACAAGAGGTGCGTTTGCCCCCAAGTTGCAATAAGGAATCCCCGAGATTTCCCACCTTTGACTTAGAGTGCAGGAGGTCAAAAGGTTCGTTTTGACAGAAGCTATAAGTGAAAGTTGGAAGGATAACATTGCCCCTTTTACCGCAAGATTCTATCAAAGTCTGACACAATGTCTGATTAAAAATTGCTTTTGGGAGTAATGGAATCCCAAACCGAAAGGATTCTGTATGCACCAAAAGAGTGTCTCCTTGCGTGATTTCAAGCTCTTGTAAAATCTCTTTTAAATCTCGTGTTGTGTAGATTTTGTCTTTGAATTTTATAAAATCCATTAGATTTTTACTCCTTTTTTTCTCAAAAGATTCTTGATAGATTCTAAGCTCCTATAATCTTGTATTTCCACTTCCTCATCAAAAATTGATATATGATAAGATTGTTCCAAAGCCCCAATTAATGACATTAGTGCAAAGGAATCTAAAAATCCATCGCCAATAAAATCTGGACTGCTTAAGTCTATTTCTGCGACAATTTCTTGTAAAATTACTTCTAAATCATTCATTTTTTTCTCCTAGAGTAAAATCAAATCCAAGTGCATTTTTGGGATTTGGGGTGTAGTCTAAAATCACATATTTTTTGCCCTCTAAAATTATCTTTGGTTTGGGCAAAAGGTGGCTTTTGCCGCAATCCATACTGCGCAAGAATGCACTTTTTTTCTCAAAATCCCAATGTAAATCCAAGATTCCATTATTTGGTAAATCTCTTGCCTTGTGCAATACGAAATCACCGATTTTTTCTTGTGTTTTTAAAGGGAGATTCCAAGACAAAAGAGAATCGCAAATTTCTCTAAAGGCAAGAAAGGCTAATTGGAGTTGCTCTTGCGTGAGTTTTAAATAAGTGTAAGTAGAATCTAGCGGAATAGATTTTTGAATGATAATGTCTCCGCAATCAATCCCGCTTGATACAAGATGCCAAGTGATTCCACTTGTAGAGTCTTGGTCAAAAATACTCCACATTTGCGCATTTAAACCACGATGATTGGGAAGCAAAGAGTTGTGATAATTGATAATTTTTAAAAATGGTTTTTGCAAAAGATTGGAGGGGAAAATATAGTAATTGTGCGCGCTAATCAGGAGCATAGAGGATTCAAATCCACTTAAATATTCGCTTAAAGCTATTTTGTTCTTGAAGTTGATGTAAGGGATTTTTGAAGTTTTGCACCAAGTGCTAAAGAGTGAAAAAGGTGATTCCAAATAAGAAGCGCAAAGGAGTTTTGGGCGAGAATCTGTGCCAAAGAGCCCAAAAAGCATTTTTGTGATGTTCAAGGCAAGAGTGCCTGTGCCTAGAATTAAAATGGACTCAAATACAGACTTTCTCACGCTGCAACCCTTTCAATATAGGGGGTTGCAAAGAATCTTATGGCTTTTTGCCCCCTCCCCCAATTATTTGCTCTGCATTTCGCTATCAAATGCGATTCCTTTCTCTTGCAAAAACTCTAAAATTTTTTGTTCTATCATTGTTCTACCCTTATAAGTAATTTTGCGTTTAAGAATTTTTCTACCCATTCTTGCATTACAAGCAAGTCAATGTCGCAAATTTCAGCGATTTCTAGCAAGTCCTTTTTGCCATCGCAATACATTAAAATATTGCGCATATCTTTGATTTGATTAATGGAATCTTTGGTGCTAAGTGTCGGGTATAAGCCTCTTTTACCTAGTTGTGGTTCGCAAAGAATGGTGTTTTGGTAGATTCCATTGAGTTCTAAACTGCGCAAGATTCTCCATACATACTGCAAACTATCCGCAAAACTCTGCGCACTTACAAGACTTAAATCATCTAAGGAAGTGTGATATTCAGGATATGCACCAAACTTTGTGCGCATTAGGGTGCAAAAGGGCAAATCCACATTGGGCGCACAATATTGTCTCTCATCACTTCCTCTATCTAAATAGCTGTATTCCTTAAAGCCCTTATAATAATGTGTTAAAATGTGCTTTGCCGCCCTATCAGCTAGATTGTTGCCCTCCCTAGAGTGCAGCACAGAGTAATTCCTGCAATCCCCTATACAAGTTAGCACGAATCCTGCGATACAAAACTCTCTTAAATGCCCTAAATGACGGCTTAGATAATAAATGCTTCCGATGGTTTCAGGCAGAAATAAAATGCGGAGTGAGTAGGGATTTTCTCTTTGGCTCAAGAGTTTGCCAAGTGCGCAAGCAAGAGAGATTCCGCTTAGTTCGTTATTTACCATTTGTGGGTGGCAAATATAGGTGCTAAAGACGATTTCTTGTCTGCTTTTACCTTGAATGTAAAGTTCGGCATAGCTTAAGCTTCCATTCTCCAAACTACTATCAATATGGATTTGAAACTTCTGTGGCGAATCCTTGTATTTTTCTTTAAGAGCGCAAAAGTCCGAAAACTTAAGGCAAAATCCCCACCGCTCTTTATAATAGCTAGTGATATAGGGAATCGCATTGGGTTGGTTTTCTAAAACATACAAATGCGATTCCAATTCTCTAAAGGTAAGGGTGCATTTACAAGGAATAGAATACCCTATTAAATGCAAATTATTTTCCTTGAAGTCGCAGATTTTCTCACCACTTGGCGTTAGAATATATGCGTCTTTCACATTCCATTCCTTTGGAATTTCCCAATCAAATGCCTTTGTTCCGCTTGATACTTCATAGATTTTAAGATTTTCTAAAGATTCTTGCAAGATTTTCAAAGTCTCTCTGTTTCCATTACCGCTAAGAGAGCGCGGAATCTTAAACAACCTTTTAGTGAGATTTAGCATTTCCTCGCCATAGCTTAAGAAATCTATTTTGTCTTTATCGTGGGTTTGGTGGAGCTTGGTTTCTTTTGTGGGGTTTTGCGATTCTATGGTTTGGATTACCCATTGTTTGATAGCCCCTCTATCTACCTTACCATTGGCATTCAATGGAAATTTGTCCAATACAAGAATCTTGCTTGGTAACATATAAAAAGGCAGTTTGGCGCGCAAGTTTTCTAAGATTTGTTTAGAATTTAGCGTGTGGTTTTCACAAACACCATAGAGCGTGCTTAAGTTGTCCTTTTCTAGCAGGATTGCGCGGGATTGCACTCCACTTGCTTCGCGCAATGCGTTGTCAATCTCTAAGAGTTCTACGCGGAATCCCTGAATCTTGACTTGTTCGTCTATGCGCCCGCAGAAACAATAGGCATTTAAAGCTGTATCAAATCTACCCAAATCTCCTGTTTTATACCAGCGCATACCATTTTCAACGATGAATTTTTCCTTTGTTTTGTTTGCGTCCTTATAATATCCTAAGGCAATTTGGTCGCCTCCAAGCCAAATTTCACCCATTTCTCCTTGTGAAATTTCTTGACCAAGAGAGTCGCGCAAACTTACTGACAACCCCGCAAAAGGAAGACCTAAAGGCAAGATTTCACTTGTTGTTTGTGGGATTCCACATTTTGCGATTCCACCTTTGCCAATCCAGCGGTATCGCGTGAAGCTGATAGTCGCTTCTGTGGGACCATAGAGATTATCCAAAAGTGCATTGGGGGCGGCTTTAGCAAAATCTAGAGCAAGGGGAGTCGGCAGTGCTTCCCCGCAAAAAAGGGCAACTTTAAGGTTTGGAATAATGTTTTCTTTTAGGGCTTTGAATTTTTGCAAATAGGCTAGGAGTGAGGGCACAGCAAAAAGAATATGAATCCTTTTGGAAGCGAGGAAAGAAATCGGGTTTAGAAGGTTTTTGTGTGGAATCACAACTAATGTCGCACCACACAAAAGAGTGCAGAAAATATCGTGCATACTTAAGTCAAAAGTTATATCAAAAAATTGTGAGATTCTATCCTTTGGCGAGAAATGGTAGAGAGATTGGACTCTTTGGCAATAGTTTGCGAGATTGGCGCGTGAGACTAAAACACCCTTTGGAATCCCTGTGCTACCACTTGTAAAAAGCAAATAGGCAGGGGAGGAATCCTGAATTTCAGATTCTTGGTAGTTTGTGTCTATTTCTTGTTGCAAGTTTGGAATCGCAACGAATTGGTGTTTTGGAAATTCTTTTTGCAGGGATTGCGTATCGCCAAAACTAAAAATCAGTAGATTGGACAAAGAATGGGCGATTTTTCTAAAAGATTCTAAGCAGTTTGGACAGAGTATCATTGGTGCATTATCTGTGCGTTCTATAATATTTTTCTGTCGTTCTTTGGGAAATTTCGGATTTAAGGGGATAAAAGTGATTGCCCCAAGCACACAAGCAAGAATACTGACATAAACTTCTAGCTCACGAGAGCCAAAGACAATTAAAGAGCTATATTTGCCCCCCCCCCCATTTTATCAGCTTTTAAAAACGCAAGCAATCTTAGACTTTGATTTTTAAGTTCAGTGTAAGTTAGAGAGTGATTTTCTACTTCTATGGCAATATTGTCCGCGTAGGTATTTAGTGCATTTTGTAGATTCTTATTTAATTCCATATTAGCCCTTTAAGCTTCTTGTGAGGCGAGATATTCCTCATAGCTTCCGCGAAAATCTACTACTTCGTTATTTTCTTTAAATTCAATAATACGATTCGCATACGCATCAATTAGCTCTCTATCGTGGCTTATGCAAAGTACATTTCCGCTGTATTTATAGAGTGCCTCGCCTAGTGCGATAATCGCCTCCAAATCCAAATGGTTGGTGGGTTCGTCTAGCACGAGGAAGTTTCCACCCTCTAGCATTAGCTTGCTAAGCATTATGCGGTGCTTCTCTCCTCCACTAAGTGCGCCGACATTTTTTTCTTGTTCCCCTCCATTAAAGAGCATTCGCCCAAGTGCGTTACGAATCTCTCCCGCTTCCTTTTTTTTATCAAAACCTCTTAGCCATTCATAGAGTGTTTCCTCGCCCTTGATTTGCTCGGTAGTGTTTTGCGGAAAGTAGCCTCGCTCAATCGTTGCACCCCATTTGATGATTCCATTTTGGGGTTTAAGGTTTTCGCAAATTAGCTCACAAAAAGTTGTTTTTCCAATTCCATTGCGTCCGATGAGTGCAATTTTGTCTCCGGGCAGAATCGTAAGGCTAAGATTTTTTAAAATACACAAATCTCCATAACTAAAGGAGAGATTCTCAATATTTAAAGCTTCGTTTCCAATCGTGCGGTTGGGTTTAAAAACAATGCTTGGGTCGCGTCTGCTTGAAACTTCAAGGCTTTTAATGTCAAGTTTGTCTAGCTGCTTTTGTCTGCTTGTGGCTTGTTTTGCCTTAGAAGCATTTGCAGAAAAACGCGCAATAAAGGATTCTAGCTCCTCTTTTTCTTTTAGTTTTTTGTTACGCTCCATTTCTTGTTGTTTAGCAATCAGTGTAGAGGCGATATACCAATCATCATAATTCCCACTAAATTCTCGCACGCTCTTGAAATCCAAATCCAAAATATGCGTGCAAACGCTGTTTAAGAAATGTCTATCGTGTGAGATAACAACAAGCGTTCCTTCGTGTCGTTTTAGTTGCTCCTCTAAGTAAGCAATCGCCCTTAAGTCAAGATTGTTTGTCGGCTCATCTAAAAATAAAATATCAGGCTTTGGAAACAAAACTTGCGCTAGGAGCACTTTAAATTTATCCCCGCCCGTGAGCGTTTTCATTAGCTCCTCGTGTTGTTTTGCTGGGAATCCCAAATCCTCCAAAATCTTTTCTATTTGCACATCGTATTCATAAGTAGGGTCTTCCTCCGCGCAAGTCATCTCTAATTCACCCAAACGTTCATTAACACAATCACTAAAATCCCCTGCATTGTAGAGTGATTCCTTTTCTTTAATAGCGTCATAAAGTCGCTTGTTGCCAAAAAGAACGCAATCCTTAATGCTAAAATCCTCAAAAGCAAATTGATTTTGTCCCAAAACACCAAGTCTTGCATTGGGGTCAAAAGCAATGTCGCCACTTGTGTGTTCAATCTCTCCGCTAAGTATTTTTAAAAAGGTAGATTTTCCTGCACCATTTGCGCCAATAAGTCCATATCTCTTACCCTTGTCCAACTTTAAATTCACATTTTCAAAGAGTTTTTTGGTTGCATATTGCATACCAAGTCCGGTAATTTGAACCATACGCTTACTTCCTACAAATAAAATTTTGAAATTTTAATTGAATCTTGCTTAAGGAATAGAATCTCTCTTTAAATTTCATTGTCAATGCGCTACCGCGTTATCGCAAGGTAGAGCGTAGCAAGAGGAGAAGCAATCTAAAATCTTGCATTAAAGATAAATAAAAATGGAATCTTGAATAATGGCACACTTTTTGCTTAAGATTCTGCATGTCTTAAATTTTAAAAAGAGTCAAAAATGAGAAAATTTTTAAGTCTCGCGCTTGCTAGTGCTTTGAGTTGCGGAATCGCATTTGGTGCGGATAACTACACAACAGAGGGTAAAGAGAAAATTACGCGCAATGGTGTCAATATCTTTTTAGAACCAAATTCGCCCAACAAACAAAAATATTTAAGTGGTGAATTTGATAAGGCATTAGAGAAAATGAAAAAAGGCTATCAAGAAAATGCCAAAATTCAACCAAAAGCCTCCGCACCTTTGGTTACACAAGTATTAATTCTTGATGTTTGTTCTGGAAAATATGGTGGCTGCGAATACATTAATGATAATCAAACTGAAACTGCATATGACCATGATGGAGTGCCATTCCAAGTTAATACAGGTGTTGTAGGTTATGGCGGACATAGCTACGATAGAGCAAAATTTGCAGGAAATGAGGCAATACAATTAGACTCCGAAGGAGTGGATTTAGATGGAGATAATATCGTAGATGGTTTTATTGATTATTGGGATATTTCAAAGCCTAAAAATACTAATGGAACTTTTGAATTTACAGCTACATCTATCAACAATGCAGCAGTATCTAAATCTACTTCTATTTACATTAAATAAGGATTCCTATGCAAGTTAATACAAATTCTTATGTGCGAGAAAATCCTCTTTTCCACCAAA
>NZ_CATKCB010000167.1:0-8655 GCF_949747025.1 Helicobacter sp. UBA3407
TGCAAAGTAACTTGCGTTACTAGTGGCAAAGAAATAGAAGTCCTAAGCACAAAACCTACTTTAAGAATTGACATTTCTTCGTTTTGCCATCCTTTTTATACCGGTTCAGACAAAGTTGTAGATACCGCAGGAAGAGTGGAGAAATTCAAGCAAAGATACAACCTCAAATAACCCATTCTTATGGTTACTTTTCTGCCAACTCCTATTGGCAATCTACAAGATATTACATTGCGCACAATAGAGGCTTTAAAACATTGCGAAGTGCTATTATGCGAGGATACAAGAGTCAGCAAACGATTAATTGCACTGCTCACAGAGCGTGGGATTCTCTCTTTTAGAGATTATCAATATTTTTCCTTTCATACGCATAACGCATCGCAATTTCTTAGTCAAGCAACAGAAGAGTTTTTCAGTCAAAAAATTGGCTTTTTAAGCGACGCTGGAATGCCATGTATTAGCGACCCTGGCGTAGAGCTTGTGCGATTCTTGCAGGAGAGAAGTTTGCCTTATGAAGTGTTAGGTGGGATTAGTGCAGTTACTTTGGCGGTAGCATTTAGCGGAATCATAGAAAAAGAATTTAGCTTTTTAGGATTTCTGCCACACAAGATAAAAGAACGTTTAGAATCCCTACACAGAGCATTCAAGAGCCCTTATCCTGTTGTTTTTTATGAATCGACACACAGATTGCTAGAAACCTTAGAACTAATGACGCAAATTGATTCCTTGCGCATAGTTTTTTTAGCAAAAGAATTAACAAAAAAGCACCAACAAACCTTTAAAGACACCTTAAAGCAAATCAAAGAATCTTTTACGCAAAAATGCCGCAAAGATTCTGCATTTCTTAAAGGCGAGTGGGTGATTATTCTTAGCCCTACAACAGACCAACAAGAAGAAAAAGTCCTGACGCAAGAAATGGTATTAAGCCTAGAGATTCCGCCTAAAATAAAAGCTAAGATTCTAGCAAAATTAAAGGGCGGAAATGCGAGTGAATATTATGAATTATTAACAAAATAAACAAAAAATTTAAGAAAAAATAGGATAAAATCAATGATTGTTTATGGGAAGCACATTGCTGAACTTGTTCTTTTAAAACATAGCGAAAAAATACAAACCATTTACCTTGCTAAAGAGATTGACAAAAAGCTGTTTCAGGCTTTTGCAAAGCTAAATATCCCATTGCTTCGCGTAGATTCCAAAAAGGCGCAAGCTTTAGCAAAAGGTGGAAATCATCAAGGCTATTTGCTAGAGATTTCCCCTCTTGTGCCATTGGAATGGAATGCCATTAAGACAATGCAATTTGTGCTAGTGTTGTGCGGTGTTAATGATGTTGGGAATCTTGGGGCACTCTTTCGCAGTAGTTATGTGCTAGGTGTAGATGGAATCGTAATTTGTGGCTTAAAAGAATTAAAACAAGAAGGGGTATTGCGCGCAAGTGCAGGAGCAATGTTGGATATGCCCTTTGCAGTCGTGCATAATGCGCTAGATGTTGCAAATGAGCTTAGATTGGCTAATTTTACCCTTTATGGAACCAATCCAAAAGGCACACATCTCACGCAAATACCAAAGGGCAAAAAAGCATTATTTTTAGGAAATGAGGGAGAGGGTTTGGGAAATAGAATCTTAAAAAAAATGGACCAAAACCTTGCTATTCCGCAAAAAAGAGAGTTTGATTCTCTCAATGTCAGCACAGCGGGTGCAATTTTAATAGATAGGATTATGAATGGAAGATATTGAAAAATTAAAAAAAATTGGAGCAAGAGAAATCTCAAAACACACACATATGGCGTTAAACAAAATCCAATTTATTTTGGATTCCAACTTTGAAGCACTCCAAGACCATACGACAACGATTGGATTAGTCAAGATTTTGGAGCGCGAATATAATGTCAATTTACAAAAATGGCAAGAGGAATATAATGAGTTTTGGAATAACCGCCCTGACCAAAAACAAGAAAGCCTAGAAACAGTCATTAATTTCAAGGTTACGCACGAAGTCATCAAACAAAATAATTCCCAAAAATACCTCATTCTTAGTGCAATTATTATCCTCTTTTTGGGTGTTGGATTTTATGCTTGGACAAATTTCTCTGACAATTCCGCTAAAGAAACTACCAAAGAGCCAACACCAATAGAATCTCAACATACTAACCCCAATGTAGAACTAGAAAATACAGAAAACAATGCCACAGAAAATATAGTAGCTCCCGCTACATCTGCAAAAGACGAACCACTACCCACAAATACTTCTTTAGACGCCTCTGCCTCTGCGCCTCTAAATGAGCTACCACAAGTTGCTAATACAGAAAATACACAAGATTCTATCCAATCTACACCCAACACCCCAACACAAGCTATTACAACATCTACACGCAAGTTAGAAATCGTCCCTCGCTCCAATGTTTGGGTTGGAATCGTGTATTTAGATACACGCAAAAAAACTTCACTCCTAACAAGCAATGCCATAGAGATTGACTTAACCCGCCCGCAAACTATTATTACAGGACACGGAATGCTAGATTTAAACAACAATGGCGAACTAACAAACTACAACAAAGCAGAAAAAATGCTTTTTTGGGTAGATGAAGCAGGAAACTTCAGTGAAATTACGCTTGCACAATATAATCAACATACAAGGGGATTAGGGTGGTAGAAATAACCCGCAAATGCTTATGGATTGTCCTTTTTGTTTGTCTGCTAGAAAACTCTATTAATGCACAAACTCCTACATTACAAAATCCGATTGATTACAAAGTTGCGCAACTCTTAGGCGTGCAAGAATATAAAACAAATCAAAAATTTATCCAAAGACTCTTTAGCAATCAAAGATATTTTTTGGATAGTGCAGGACAACCAGATTTATATAAAATCTCTCAAACACTTAAACAAAATGGTTTATTAAAGCTCACTTTTAAGCAACCAATGGAACTTGAAGTTACCTTTAGTGTCAAGGAAAATCCAACCACTTTTACAAATGTACTCTATGATATTTTAAATGAAATGGGATATTATTACTTTCTACTTAAAGAAAGTGTGCTTAACGAACAACAATTTAAGTTTATTCTCTCTATGAATACTGAATATGCGATTGACCCTACGCTTTTACAAGAAAAACTATACGATTATGGCTACAAAGTTTTAAATATTGAACGAAGCCACATATATCAATGGAATTACATTATCACAAATACTACATTTCAATACCCAAAAGCAACCAAATTAACCACCAATGAAACGAATCACAAAGCCAATCTAAAGGGAGAATATTGGTATCAAATTGATAAAGGTAGCCGACTAGAAGTCAAATCAAGCAATGGAATCCTATGGTATCCAAAATTAATATTTTTTGATAAAAATCTGAATATTTTAGAAATTATTAGCAATCAAAAATCCTCACAGGCATTCCAAAAAGAGATTCCAAAGGGAGCAATGTTTGTAAAAATCACGGATACTTTTTTGCCCATTACAACAAAAAATGGCTTAGATGTAACACTAAAATGAAAATAAAAAGGAGAAAAAATGTTTAAAGAAATTGAGTTTGAAAGAATTAAAAGATTACCAAAGTATGTTTTTGCTGCCATTAACGAAATTAAATTAAAAATGCGTCAAGAGGGCGAAGATGTGATTGACTTTAGTATGGGAAACCCCGATGGCGCAACTCCAAAACATATCATAGATAAACTCTGTGAAGCAGCACACAAGCCCAAAAATCACGGCTATTCGGCAAGTAAAGGAATCTATAAACTCCGTCTTGCCATTGCAGATACCTACAAACGCAAATACGGAATCACTTTAAATCCCGACACACAAGTTTGTGTTTCTATGGGCTCTAAAGAGGGTTATGTGCATTTAGTCCAAGCAATTACAAATCCCGGTGATACTGCAATCGTTGCAGAGCCAGCTTATCCGATTCATTATTATGCCTTTATGCTAGCGGGTGCGAATGTAGCAACTTTTGGGTTAAAGTGGAATGAAAACTATGAATTAGATGAAGAGGCTTATTTTGAATCTCTACAAAAAGCCCTTAAAAACACAATGCCCAAACCAAAATTTGTTGTAACAAACTTTCCTCATAATCCTACCACGGTGGTTGTTTATAAGAGATTCTATGAAAGACTTGTGAATCTAGCAAAACAAGAGCGATTCTATATCATAAACGATATTGCCTATGCGGATTTGAGCTTTGGAGGTTATGTTGCACCCTCTATCTTTGAAATAGAAGGTGCGCTAGATGTCGCCGTAGAAGGCTATACTCTTTCTAAAAGCTATAATATGGCGGGTTGGCGAGTGGGTTGTATGGTAGGTAATGAAAAGCTCATTGGTGCGTTACAAAAAATCAAAAGTTGGCTAGACTATGGGCTTTACACTCCGATTCAAATCGCCTCTACAATTGCCTTAAATGGCGACCAAACTTGTGTGCAAGAGATTGCCCACAAATACGAACATCGTATGGAAGTGCTAATTGATAGCTTTGGAGCAGCTGGGTGGAAAATGACAAAACCAAAAGCAAGTATGTTTATTTGGGCGGAGATTCCAGAATGCGCTAAACATCTAGGCAGTATGGAGTTTTCTAAACAGCTTTTGCAAGAGGCAAAAATCGCGGTAAGTCCGGGAATTGGCTTTGGCAATCACGGGGATAATTATGTTCGTATTGCTCTTATAGAAAATGAAAATAGGATTCGTCAAGCAGCAAGAAATCTTAAGAAATTTTTAAAACAATTTGAATCCAACGCATAGGCGCGGGGAAATAATGGTAAAGAAAGAATCGCAAAACCATAGTAATACACAACAAGCAAGAAACCACCAAAAACACAACCCTTTAAGCTTAAAGCAGCGAGTAGAGCAATATTTTCAGCTTCCAACCAAAGGAAGTAATATCAAAACAGAATTTTTAGCGGGCTTTACGATTTTTTTGTCTATGCTCTATGCGATTCCCGTCTCCGCAGAGATTCTCTCTCAAGCAGGAATGCCTAAAGAAGCCTTAATTACCGCAATTACACTTATTACAATTCTTTCTACTCTTGTGTGTGGAATCTATGCAAACACTCCCGTTGCGATGAGTGTGGGAATGGGGCTGAATGCGTATTTTACTTATGGTGTTGTGCAAGGCTATGGAATCTCGTGGCAGCAGGGCTTAGGAATCGTATTTGTTTCGGGCTTGATTTTTGCTTTGATTTCATTGAGCAATTTTAGGGTTTGGATTCTGAAATCTATCCCTAAAAACTTGCGTTTTGCTCTTTGTGTTGGACTAGGCGCATTTCTTGCAACCATTGGCTTAAAAGGCTTAGAAATATTCACGCTCCAAAATGATAATTTATTGCTCGGCGATTTAAGCCATATTACAACCCTTTTAGGAATTGTTGGGATTATGGTTGCGCTTGTTTTGTATGTTTTAAAAGTCAAAGGCGCGTTTATCCTTACGATTGCATTGCTTAGTGGAATAGGATTCTTATTTGAAATCGCACAAACCCCCACGCAAATCTTTTCCTCTCCTGCTTCTATTGCGCCCATTGCATTAGAGTTAGACGTGTTTGGCATTCTGAAATTCGCCTTTGTCCCTGTGATTTTAATGCTAATGGTTACGGATTTGTTTGATTCTTTAGGCACACTTTCTGGGATTGGAATCAAGGCAAATCTGTTTTATGGCTTAGACCACACAGAACGTGATACACCGCTAGAGCGCACCTTGCAAATAGATGCAGTAGCAACAATGGCTGGAGGGCTTCTTGGCACTTCTACAACAACGAGTTTTTTAGAATCCGCAAGTGGCACTGCCGCAGGAGGACGAAGTGGGCTTAGTGCAGTATTTGCGGCATTATTTTTTTGCTTGACACTTTTTATTTTGCCCCTGTTTTTGAGCATTCCCTCCTTTGCGATTTATCCCATTTTAGTTGTGATTGGTGCATTTATGTTTTTAGAGATTTCACATATTGATTTTAGCGATACAGATTCTTTGATTGCAAGTTTTTTTATCATTCTTTTAATGCCCCTTACAACCTCCATTACAATTGGATTAAGTGCGGGATTTTTAGTGTATTTATTGCTTATAATCACGCAAGGACATTGGAGTAAAATTAGCGGTGGATTGCTTTGTATCACATTTTTAAGTGTAATACCTTTTATTTTTTAGGGATTCTATGAAACATCTTTGCGACCACTGCCATTTAGAGTTTGACGAAAAGGTGTTGCTTAAAACCAAAATTGGCAAGGAGGAAAAGTATTTTTGTTGTAAAGGCTGTGAGGGCGTTTATAAACTCTTAAATAGCGAGGGTTTAGAGGATTTTTATAGCAAATTAGGCAACAACACCTTAGAACCTGCAACACAAATCTTAGAAAATGAAAGTCTAGATTCCTTTGATTCTGCGCCATTTTTTGAACGTTATGTGAGCGTGAAAGAGAATTTGTGCGAGATTTCTCTTATTTTAGAAAAAATCCATTGCATTGCTTGTGTCTGGCTGAATGAAAAAATCCTTGCCAAAACAAATGGAATCATAAAAGTCAATCTTAACTACACCAATAACAAAGCCACAATTCTTTATAATCCAAAGGCGATTAAGATTTCTCAAATCATTCAGACAATCCGACAAATTGGTTATGACGCACACGCTTATGACCCGCGCTTACAAGAAGCTTACGCAAATAAAGAAAAGCGTGATTATTACATTAAAATGGTAGTTGGAATCTTTTGCGTGATGAATATTATGTGGATTGCCGTAGCACAATACGCGGGGTATTTTAGTGGAATCTCTAATGAAATGCGCAATATTCTAAACTTCGCGGGATTCGCACTCTCTACCCCTGTGCTATTTTTTAGCGGAATCATTTTCTGGCGTGGTGCTTGGGCTGCGCTAAAATTTAGAACACCCAATATGGATTTACTCGTGATTAGTGGGGCAAGTTTGGCTTATCTTTATTCCATTTATGCGAGTTTCAAAGGTGGTGAGACCTACTTTGAATCTGTTGCGATGATTATTACTTTCGTGTTAATTGGCAAATTCTTGGAAGTGCGTGGCAAAAAAAGTGCGGTGGATAACTTAGATAAACTCAATGCGCAAATGCCCTTGAGTGTGCGGGTGCTACAAACTCCACAAAATTCGGAATCCCAAATCACTAGGGATTCCAATCCTACACAAGACTTCCAAGAAATCGCAATAGAATCTGTGCGTGTAGGAGATATTGTGCAAGTGCGACCGGGGGAACGCATCGCACTTGATGGGGTTTTGTTAAGCCAAGAAGCACTCTGTGATGAAAGTGCAATGAGTGGTGAATCCTTACCACGAATCAAAAATGCAGGGGATTCCATTTATTCTGGTTCTTTAGCTCTAAATTGCCCCTTTGAATATCAAGTCTGCAAGGTTTTCAAGGATTCTTTGATGATGAAAATTGTAGGTTTGGTGGAAAACTCCCTCAATGCGCGCCCCAAGATTCAAGAAGCAGCCGATTATATCTCGCATTATTTTTCCCTTGTGATTCTCTCCCTTGCTTTCGGCACTTTGTTGGTTTGGGAATATATGCTAAATGCACCTTTTGAACGCTCTTTAATGGTGATGATTTCTGTGATTATCATCGCTTGTCCTTGCGCACTTGCCCTTGCAACCCCGATTGCCTCTCTTATTGGACTTAGTGAATCCTTAAAACACAAGATTCTTTTCAAGGAAGCGCGGTTTTTGGAAACCATTGCCAAAGCTGACACATTGGTGCTAGACAAAACAGGAACATTAACAGAGGGTAAGCTTAAAGTCTTAAATGTGCGGTATTTTAACGCTCAAAATGCACTAGATTCTAAAGATTGTGGAATCCTATATTCTATGCTCACACAAAATGCCCACCCTATTAGCAAAGCAGTATTAGAGTTTATTGGACAAAAAAATGAAGTAATCTCTTTAGATTCTATGATACAGATTAATGCGCGCGGAATCGTAGCAAAGGTGCAAGATAACACTTATCTAGGCGGAAACTTGATGCTTTTACAAGAGCATAATGTAGAGATTCCAACTCCTCTGCAAGACACACAAGCAAGCGTGTTTTATTTTGCCAAAGATTCTAAGATTTTAGTGGAATTTACCTTACAAGACACTCTTAAAAAAGATGCAAAAGAGACGATTGCAGCATTGCAACAAAAAGGGATTGCCTGCATACTTTTAAGCGGTGATAATGCGGGGGCTTGTCAAAGTGTCGCACAAGTTGTTGGAATCACAGAATATTATGCCGCACAAAGTCCGCTAGATAAGGCAAATTTCATTGACAAACTACACAAACAGGGCAAAATTGTCGTAATGGCAGGCGACGGCATTAACGATTCCATTGCGCTTGGCAAAAGTGATATTTCCATCGCAATGGGTGGCGGCATTGATTTAGCTATTAGCGTGAGTGATGTCGTCGTGCTTGACGATAGCATGCAAGGCATATTGGATTCTTTTAAGATTGGGCAGCG
The DNA here is from genome assembly GCF_949747025.1 of Helicobacter sp. UBA3407. NCBI lineage: Bacteria > Pseudomonadati > Campylobacterota > Epsilonproteobacteria > Campylobacterales > Helicobacteraceae > Helicobacter > Helicobacter sp. UBA3407. Next base: position 8,432 of record NZ_CATKCB010000167.1, read on the forward strand.
CACTTATCGGTTTATTTTGCAAAATCTTGGAATCTCTCTTGTGTATAATGCCCTAACGATTCCGCTTGCAATGGCAGGCTTTGTGATTCCTCTTATTGCGGCACTTTCTATGTCGCTTAGCTCTTTGCTTGTAGTGGGAAATAGTTTAAGAATCAAAAATTAAGGAGTAAAAAAGATGGAATTTTATCAAAAACTTAATGCACTTTGCATAGAGATTCTATCAA
>NZ_CATKCB010000168.1:0-9881 GCF_949747025.1 Helicobacter sp. UBA3407
CACAGCTTAATATTTTTCGCTTAGCACTTTCCCTTCTTTATCCATAATTAACTCTTTATGGTTATCTAATTTGACTTCATAGCCATTGTAGCTTTTAGAAATTTCCATAATTTTTGCAGTGGCATATTTTGCTTTAATACCATTAAGCACACCTTGAGGAATAAAGCCTGTATTACTAATGGGGGCATAAGATTTAACTTCTCTCCAATCTCCGTCTTTTGCAAACTCTACTTTAGAATCATTGAGAAATTTCACTTGGTAATCATTAAAGCTTTTTTCTACTAAGCCCACTTTTTCATTCGCAAAATAAGTTTGAATGAATTTTTGTGAATTTTGTGGTAACTCATTTTGTTGAATCACTACATCAGCAGCCAAAAGAGCATTTGCCCCAACCAACACACTAAAAGCACACGCTAAACCAAACTTTTTCATAAATAACTCCTTTAAATAAAATTGTAAGTCAAATTATAAAAGGGGTTTATGAAGTTTTTTTTAATAGTTTGTCAATTTTTTGTCAAGATTTGAGAGTTTTTTATTTATGGTTTTTAGGGCATTCTATCTCCGACTTTATTGCATTTTTATTTTGAATGAGCTGTTCTAATTCGCAGCAATTTTCTTTTAAACTATCAATCATACTTTCAGCCTTTAAGCCAATCATCAAAAGCTCACAGACTTTTGGGCAATCTTTTTTCCATTTTCTCAAAGTCTTCACATTAATATCCAGTCTTCCTGCGAGATCGCGTTGTGTCATTTTAAAATCTCTTAAATTTTGCAAAAATCTAGTGTTTTTCACTTTAAAACGCAACAAGGTAAATTTAGAACTTTTTAATAATAAAAAAGGTAAAAATAGGATTAATACTTTATTGAGGTGCAAAGTTTTCTCGTCATTGCGAACGAAGCGAAGCAATCTCAAGCAAATTCTATCGGGTCTATATCCATTTCGCAAGCAATCGTATGCAAGGGCTGAAGTGCCAAATGCAAATCCCGCACCTTTGCACTGCGCAAGAAAATGACATAACGCCATTTATTTGCAATGCGTGGAATCGGGGCGATTCCACTTCCCACAATCTCTACTTTTAGGGATTCTATGCGAATTCTATCCTGCAAAAGCACAAGGGCTTGCTGCATAAGCTGTTGCGATTTTTCTTGATTTTTTTGGCTAAAATGCACCAAGGCAAGCCGCGCAAAAGGTGGATACAAAGATGTGCGCATCGTCAGCTCCTCTTCTAAAAACCTTTCATAATCTCCCAAAAAACTTTCAAAAAAGTCTTGATGTAAGGTTTGCACTAACACCTTGCCATTTTCTTTGCGCCCACTTCTACCCGAGAGTTGAAACATCAAGGACAATGCTTTTTCCCGCGCCCTATAATCACCGCTATACAAAAGATAATCTAATCCTAAAATCACGCTTAAATTCACATTATGATAATCGTGTCCTTTGGAGAGCATTTGAGTGCCGACCAAAATATCAATTTGATGTTGATTAAAAGCCTCCAAAGTTTGCTTGAGCTTACGTTGTGTTGTAATAGAATCTCGGTCAAAGCACGCAATATTAGCCTTTGGTAAGATTTTTGACAAATGTTCAGAAAATTCTTGTGTTCCCATACGCAAGCTTTGCAACTCCCCGCCACATTTAGGACAAGATTTTGGGACTACTTGTGCGAAATGGCAGTAATGACACTTTAAACTAGAATCCCTTTTGTGCAAACTTAAAGACACACTACAATTAGGGCATTCTATACTTTCGCCGCATTGCCCACAAAGCAAATGTTTGAAGTTCGCACGCGTAGGCAAAAAAACGATTGCTTGCTTAGAATCTCTAAAATTCCGCTCCAATGCGCTAAAAATGCTAGAATCCAACACATCATAACTAGCACAAAAAGTAAAATGATTTTGCGTTTGGAAATGCGTGCCTTTGAGGCGAAAAACCGCATCTTGTGTTTTGGCGCGCGAATAAGTGGTTGCAAGAGGCGTTGCACTACCTAGCACGATTTTAATCTTTGCCATTTTAGCGAGATACAAAGCCACATCACGTGCGTGATAACGTGGAGCGGAGTTGGACTTATACGCGTCATCGTGTTCCTCATCTATAAGGATTAAATCTAAGTTTGCTAGAGGCAAAAAGAGTGCCGAACGCGCACCCGCTAAGATTCTTACTCTGCCCTCTTTTAAATCTCGCAAAATTTGTTTTTTGGCTTTGCTTGTGATTTTAGAATGCCAAAATGCAAGACATTCACCAAAAACCGCTTTTAAACGTTTCTCCATTTGAGGAGTAAGTGAAATTTCTGGCATTAAGAAAAGAGCATTTTTGCCTCTATGCAGAGATTGATTCAACAAATGAATATAAATTTCTGTTTTGCCACTTCCTGTATCGCCAAAAAGTAAAGAATTTTGATGCTTGTTGATAAACTCTAAGGCTTGTTGCTGTTTAGCACTCAAAGGATTCAGTGCGAAACTTAAACTTGGAAAATCCTTGATAGAATCTTTGGCAAAGGGAATAAAAAGACCAAAACTAAGAGCATAAGAAGTGCAATAGTAGCGTGCGATAAATTCTGCCACTTGACATTGCAGGGGCGAGAATTGGAATCCTAAAGGCAAGGCTTCCTTGCAAGCAAATTCTGGTTTGGCGCATTCTTTTAGCACCACACCTTGCACTTGCTTATCTTTTAATGGAATTTCTACTAACAATCCACTCTCTAGGGATTCTGCACTTGCATAAGTGAGGATTGGAGAATTTCGCTTCAAAGTCGCAATATGATAGTAAAAGGGAGGTAAATTGTGCAAATTAGTTGGATTGAGCGTTTAAATTATTGGATTGCACTGAAGTTGCTTCCTCTTGGCTTGGCGATTCTACATTATTTTGGGATTCTTTTATTTCTTGTGGTAAATCCACAGCTTGAAGAGGATTTTGCAATTCTACATTTTGCGTATTTTGAATCTTTTGATTTGCCTTGATGATTTCGTTTTTGAGTAAGTTGTTGATTTCGGAATATTCCAAAAATGTGCGTAGCAAGTCGCGCGGGTGAATGTTGTTCGTTTCATCTACTAAAGATTTTAACGATTCTAATGTGGCAATAGAAATCTCGCTTGTGGGTATGTCGTAGTAGCGACCCATAATGCAAACGCGAAAAATATCACTCATTAGCGACCAAGAACATTTTGAATTTTGTTGAGCACATTCTCTAGTTCGCGTTCTTTTGCTCCAATTTCATCATAAAGTGAGCTAATCTCACTATTTTTCGCTTCATTTTCTGCTTTTAGAAGCACGATTTGCTGACGCAACGATTGATTTTCGTCTTTTTGTTTTTGCAATTCATCTATTAGCGCGTCAATGCTTTCTAAGAGTTTGCTTGAGAGATTCTTTGCTTCTTCCATATCCATCTTTCCTCGCAATTAAAAATAAATTTTAATTTTAACATTATTTTAAACATTTTTTATAAAAAACGCAAGATTTCTAAGGAATCTTATGCAAAAATTATGCTTTAATTTTGCTTAAAGGTTCTTTTTTAATGTTTCAATTACATTCTTCTTTTCAACCCTCTGGAGACCAACCAGAAGCCATTAAAACGCTTAGCGGATTCATTCAGGCAGGCAATCAATACCAAACGCTCATTGGTGTAACAGGGAGCGGAAAAACCTTTTCTATGGCGCACATCATAGAATCTTTACAAATTCCCACCCTTATTATGACGCACAACAAAACCTTAGCGGCACAACTTTATAGTGAATTTAAGGGTTTTTTCCCAAAAAACCATGTGGAATACTTCATTTCGCACTTTGATTATTATCAACCAGAAGCCTATATTCCGCGTCAAGATTTGTTCATTGAAAAGGATTCTAGCATTAATGAGGAGCTAGAACGGCTACGATTAAGTGCAACTACTTCCCTGCTTGCCTATGATGATAGTATTGTTGTTGCCTCTGTCTCTGCAAACTACGGCTTAGGGAATCCACGCGAATATTTAGAAATGATTGAAAAATTTGAAATAGGCGGGCAATACCACCAAAAGTCGCTTTTGTTACGCCTTGTAGAAATGGGCTATAAGCGCAATGATAATTTCTTTGAACGTGGAGACTTTCGCGTCAATGGTGAAGTAATAGACATTTATCCCGCATATAGTGAGGACGAAATTTTGCATTTGGAGTTTTTTGGCGATGAGTTAGAATCCCTCAGCCTTTTGGATTCTGTGGATAAGAAGTCGCTTAAAAAACTAAAATCCTTTGTGTTGTATGCAGCAAATCCTTTTATTGTAGGCGAAGAACGGCTAAAAAGCGCAATTAAAAGCATAGAAGAAGAGCTTGCAGAGCGATTAGCGTTTTTTAAATCTGTCGGAAAAATGGTGGAATATGAGCGGCTAAAGTCTCGGACAGAATTTGATTTGGAAATGATTAGCGCGACAGGAATCTGCAAGGGCATTGAAAACTATGCGCGCCATTTAACGGGCAAAAAACCGGGTGAAACTCCTTATTCTCTGCTAGATTATTTCGCACAAAAAAATAAGCCTTATTTACTTATTGTAGATGAAAGCCACGTGAGTTTGCCACAATTTGGGGGAATGTATGCAGGCGATAGAAGTCGCAAAGAAGTGTTAGTAGAATATGGATTCCGCTTGCCAAGTGCGCTAGATAATCGCCCCTTGAAATACGAAGAGTTTATACAAAAAGCTCCGCATTTTTTGTTTGTTTCTGCAACTCCTGCACAAAAAGAGCTGGATTTGAGCGGCACGCACACCGCAGAACAACTTATCCGACCCACCGGCTTGCTAGACCCCACCTATGAAGTGCTAGCAGTGGATAGACAAGTGGAGATTCTTTATGATAGAGCAAGAGAAGTGATTGCCAAAGGCGAGCGCGTACTTGTAACTGCACTGACAAAAAAAATGGCAGAGGAACTTACAAAATATTATAGCGACTTAGGGCTCAAGGTGCGCTATATGCACAGCGATATTGACGCGATTGAACGCAATCAAATCATTCGTGCTTTAAGGGCGGGAGAATTTGATATTTTGGTAGGAATCAATTTATTGCGCGAGGGATTGGATTTGCCTGAAGTCTCTTTGATTGCGATTTTGGACGCAGACAAAGAAGGATTTTTACGCAGTGAAACGAGTCTGATTCAAACAATGGGACGCGCGGCAAGGAATCTGCATGGGCATGTGTTGCTCTTTGCAGATAAAATCACCCCCTCTATGCAAAAAGCTATGGAGATTACAGACTATCGTAGAAGCAAGCAAGAAGCATACAACAAGGCGCATAACATCTCACCACAAAGTGTTTCAAGAAAGCTTGATGAGGATTTGAGGAATCAAGACTTAGGAATACTCTACGAAAAAGCAAAGAAAAGCAAAGACAAAATGCCTAAAAGCGAACGCGAAAAGCTTATCAAAGAACTAAGCAAAAGAATGCACGAAGCAGCTAAAAAGCTAGAATTTGAAGAAGCGGCGAGATTGCGAGATGAAATCGCCAAATTAAGGACAATGTAAAATTGTCTTTAAATCACGATTATTAATACTTTTTCTTGTTAATATCTTCTAAGATTGCATCAGCCAACTTTGCAACATCTTGACCAATCACATTCACATCTTTAGCGATTTGATTATTTTGTTGTGTAATTTGCTCTACTTCAGCAATAGAATTTGTAATTGCTTCCATTGCACTTGCTTGATGATTGATGTTATCACCTGCTTGGTTAATGGACTGCACCAATGTATTTGTATAGGCTTCAATCTCGCTCAAACTCTTGCCCGTGCGTTCTGCTAACTTTCGCACTTCATCAGCCACAACTGCAAAACCTCTTCCGTGTTCCCCTGCTCTTGCTGCTTCAATGGCTGCATTAAGGGCTAAAAGATTGGTTTGGTCTGCAATATCTTGAATAACTTTCAAAATATTTTTAATCTCATCACTCTGTCTTGCCACCTCTTTAATCATTGTATTGCTATCTTGCATATCTTGAGAAATCTTAGATATCGTTTGTGAGCTAGCTTGCAGGGATTGCGTTTGCAAATCAGACTGCTTTGTTAGATTGACTAAGAAACTCCTTAAATTACTACTTTTTTCGTGCAAAGTATTAGAACATTCTGCACTAAAGCGAAGCATTTTGGCAACTTCCTCTCCTAGTTTATTTGTAATGATTTCCACTTCTCCTTTTGGATTTTCTAAAGATTTCGTAAAGTCTAATTCAGAAAATGACTGATGCACTTTTGCGATACTCTTAAGGTCAGAACCAATGTGATGTTGCAAAGAATCCAACATTGTATTTAAAACTTCTTTTAATTCCAAAAGATTGGGATTATTTGGATTAGCTTCAATACGCACTTTTAAATCTCCTTGCTCTACTTTTGCAACAACTTGTAAGGATTCTTTAATCGCAATCTGATCTTTTTCTAAACCAAACTTAATATTTTGAGCGTTTTGATTAATAGTTTTTCCCATTGCCCCTAATTCATCTCTACAAGTTAAAGGAATATCTTGAAAATTGTCTCGTTTGTTGTTTAAATAATCAAAAAATTCCTGCAAGCCGTATTTTATTAAATTTAATCGTTTATAGATAATATGCCCCACTAGATACATTACAACACAAATAAGCACCAAAACTAGCAAAGAAATCATTGCTGCAAAATTACGAGTTGCCTTAGCAACTTTCAACATTTCTTCTAATGGAATATTTGCAAACACCACCCAGTGAATCGTATTGCTATTAGTCCCAAGTGTAAGGGGTTCCATAATTGTTATTATAGGTGCTTTTGTATTGGGACTAATTCTATCAAAGATAATCTCTTTGCCCAACAAAGCCTCTTTTAAATATTCATTTGCACTTTTATCTACATTTTCCATTTCACGATTAAATGTATGGAAAAACTTATGATGTAAAACTACACTATTTTGAGAGAGAAGGACAATGAAGCCACTTTCTAAGATTTTCATTTGCTTCATTTCTTCACCCATTTTTTTTAAATCCAATAGAATCCCACTAATACCAATCGTATGAGAATTATAAGTAATTTTGTTCAATAAATAAACAGGAGCATAAAGGGGTGTCTTGTCCGCACTATCTTTTGGCTTTGGTTTTAGTTTGGGTATAAAAATTGCCTGTGTTTCGCTGTCTTTAAATAGTGCATTGATTTCATCGTTCGTAAGGCTTTCAATGTATTTTGGTGATGATGAAGAGGTGGTATAAACTTCACCATTAAAGAATTTGACAAATGCAGATTGGTAAAGACCATTTTGACTTAATAATTGTTTTAAATAACCATTTAATATTGCAGAGCAGTTAGAATCGCAAAAGCGATTTGCATTTGGACTTGTTAGATTGCGCAAGCTTTGATTAGCTAAAATTGCAATATTTGCTACATTTTCAAATCCTAAATTAATTTTATTTTCTAAAATCCTTGCTTGGTTTTTGAGTGTCGCTTGCGCATAATTTGTGGTTGTTTCTTTGGCAAAATTAAAATTCTTATTCCCTACTAGCCACACGACTAAAGCAAGTCCAATAAGAGCCACTGCAAAACTTGCAAAAATGATTTTAAACTTTAAGCTGACATCATTTACTCTTAATAGAACTCGCCACATTATAAACTCCCCTTATTTTTAGATATTATACTAAAACAACTAGATAAAGCTATGTGATTTAATCACATTGATAACCTTGCTTTGAGAGTAAAAATTAAAAAAATATTTTGGAATCTTGCTAATATTAGGAGCTTAAGGATAGCATTTGTCAAGTCAAATATTGTAATTTTAAGTTTGTAGATTATGATTATAAATTTAAAATAAAGGGACGATTAATTTTACTCAAAAAAAGCTTAAATTTTATATTTTATCTTTTATTTTGGATTCTGGATTGCCACAAAAATTTTGCAAATTTTCTCGCAAGGACGAATCCTAAGCCTTGCCTTTATCTAAAATCAGATTCCGACTTTTGCAAAACCATAAAAACGCTTCATAGGTTTTTAACTTTTCATATCCCAAAATGCGCCAAATCTCCTTGACACATTCTCCTTGCGCAATGCGTAGTTTGATTTGTTCTATATCTTTGTCAAACACGCTATTAAGGGAGTTTTTGGGACGCCCTAATCGTTTGCCTTTTGCCTTAGCGTTTTGTAATCCTGCTTTGGTTCTTAGCGAGATAAACTCTCGTTCTGTTTCAGCCACATAAGCATAAATACTCAAAAGCAACTTGGAAGTTGCGTTATTAAAAGTCGTCAATTCTGGCTGACGAATAAAAATAAGTTGGATTCCTTTATCTGCTAGTTCCAAAACAAGCAAAATCGTCTCCAACATACTTCTGCCAAGCCTTGATAATTCAGTCGTAATGAGCAAATCACCACTTTTGAGAGTTTTTTTGAGTGCGATGATTTTCCGCTTTTCTTGCGATTGTTTAGAACTTATTTCAATAATGAGCCAATCATCTATTGTGATATTATGAATTTTGCAATATTCAAAGATTTGGGTTTTTTGCGCGCTTAAATCTTGCTTATTTGTGCTAACTCTAATGTATGCAATGCGTTTCAAGTGGTTTCCTAGTGGCTTTTAAGAATTATAACTAATATTGTGGTTAATTAAAATTAATCGTCCGATTTATTTTATTTGCGGACTTAAGGAGAGCGAGTGGCTTAAAGAGAAATGAGTGGGTATTTTGAAAGTTTTGTCCCCTCTGACTTCCTCTTATACACTACAAACTCTCCCTTGATAGCAAATAAAATTTAGGAATCACAAAAACATAAGGAGAATAAATGAAAATCTCATTGATTGCGAGTCGCTACTTAGTTGGCTCTATGGCTTTAAGTTTATCTGCGCTTAGCTTGTATGCGACAGATGTTACAACAAAGGCGGAGTTTGAGACAAATTTCGTCAAACAAGAGGGAACGAATAACTACAAAAACAAAAACAACAATGCTACACTAGCAATCAAGCTCCCTACTACTGCGGCGAAAGAAGTGCAAGCATTGCTAGGCGCAAATGGCAGAATCGTCATAGATAATGCAAACCAAGAAATCACACTAGGTGCAGCAAACACAGATATTTTTGGCTCTACTTTGGCAGACATTGAGGACACAAACAATAAATTCTATGGGTTTGACCTCACAAGCACTCACGCAAATGGAATCACCAATGGAGGAACACTCAATGTCGGCAAGGATTCCACTATCACAGGGAAATTTACAAATAACGAGGCATTGAATATCTTAGGAAGCAAGCTAGATATTACAGGGGATTTTGTGCAAGCCGCTAGCAAAACGCTTGACATTATGGAAGGCGCATTGAATGTCAAAGGCGCAGTCAATATACAAGGAAATGTGGCTTTAGATTCTGGTAGAATCAATGTCATCGGCTCTTATACAGAGGATGGAGCGACTGCTTATGACCTCTATGACTTAAACAACCTCATCAGCGTGCGAAAGGCTGGGGACAACTCTGCTACTGATGGACAAATCAGTTTGAATGCAAATTCAACATTCACGATTAATACCCAAAGACGCGCATTAGCAGACGACCTCAACCTAATGACTGCAGAGGGTGGATTCGCTACTGCTTCTCTTGGCACATTAGACGCGACAAAGAATCTTTATCCAACAGCTCTCACACAAAAACTCCCCACAGTGAATTTCCAAGCAAGCGCAGCAGACTATTTAGACAACCCAAGCTTGCTTGCAGGGATTGAGGGGCTAGAGTTTGAACGAGAAGCACAAGCGGGAGCGAATACCTCTGGTGGAACTGCGATACGCGAATACACACTCTATATCTCTGAAGACAAAAAGACCTTGTTTGTCAAAGTCGAAGCAGCAGGTGGTTTGGCAGCAGACACTACAAAGGATATGACACAAGCACAAATCATCACAGCACTCAATACTGCGATGGAATCTCAAATCACTGCAGATAAA
>NZ_CATKCB010000169.1:0-3566 GCF_949747025.1 Helicobacter sp. UBA3407
AAAGTTGTGAATCTTGCGGATTCTAACTTTGAAGCAGAGGCGGAGTAGGAAATGAAAAGTTTAAGCCAAGAACCCCAAGCAGAGTTTATAGAGTCTCTACCCAAGCTATTAGAAAACAAAAGGATTATTTTAGGCGTAAGTGGTAGTGTCGCGATTTATAAGTCTTTGGAAGTAATAAGAATCTTGCAAAAATTAGGTGCGAATGTGCGCGTCGTGATGAGTGAAAGTGCGCAAGAATTTATTAATCCTTTGCTTTTTGAGGCGATTTCACATTATCAAGTTTTGACACAAAAGATGCAAAGTTGGGGGCAGAATCCTTGCAATCATATTGAGCTTGCAACTTGGGGTGATATGTTTTTAATCGCACCAAGCAGTGCAAATACCTTGAATAAAATTACAAATGGAATCGCAGATAATGTGTTATTAGAAAGTTTTTTGGCTTTTGACAAAATGAAGCTCCTCGCGCCTGCGGCAAATACCAAAATGCTAGAAAACCCTGCTACTTTAGAATCACTAAAGATTCTACAAGCACGTGAAGTGCAGATTGTTTTGCCACAATGCAAGGAGCTTGCGTGCGGAATCGTAGGCAATGGAGCGTTGGCAAGTCCTTTAGAAATCGTGTTTCATCTCTTGCGCAGTTTATTGAAGGATTCGTTTTGGCAAGGGCGCAATGTGTGTGTAAGCGGAGGAGGAAGCAAGGAAGCAATAGATGATGTGCGCTACCTATCAAACTTTTCTAGTGGCAAAATGGGAGCGTCTTTGGCATTAGCCGCTTATTTTTTGGGTGCAAATGTTTGCTTTGTCAGTTCAAAAATGCCCTATCCTCTGCCTTTGGGTATAAAGATTCAAAAAGCAGAATCTAGTGAGGATTTTTTCAATGCGATTCTTTCTTGGCAAAATGATAGTTTTTCTACGCAATATCCTTTTTTGTTTATGAGTGCGGCAATCAGTGATTATCTCCCACAAAAAGCACAAGGAAAGCTCAAAAAGCAAGAAATAGGCGAGATATGGAATCTAAAATTACAAGAAAATAAAGATATTTTAGCTACATTGCCTAAGATGCAAAAAACGATTGGTTTTAAGTTGGAATCGCAAATTGAGAAGGAAGTAAGTTTGCAAAATGCACGCAATGCGTTAAGAAAAAAGCAAATAGATGCGATTTGTTTAAACAATATTACCTCATCTAACAATCCGCTAGATTCCCAAAAAAATCAAGTGTTTTGGATACAAGATTCGTTATTGGTAGATTTGGGATTCTGCGATAAGCTAAGTTTGGCTTTTAAGATTTTGCAACAGGCGAAAAATTTATGATAAAACAACTAAGCCAACTTGCGCAAGTTCAAAATACATTGCAAAATTCTGCAAACAAGCCCACGCAGTTTAATGCCTCATTGCCAATGAGGTTAGAAGTAATGGAAAAAATGCAAGGAATCCGCTATATGCTGAAAGTCGGCAATATTGCAATGGAGACAAAAAGCCTAAAAGAGTTAGAGATTGGAGGGAGATATTGGGCGCAAATGGCACGTGGAAGCACAGGAGGGATTACGCTTTCTAACCTCATCAAGCAACCTGATTTGCTTAAAGAACAAAATGTCCCGCTAAGGCTTAGTAGCGAGACAATGCGGGAGTTTTTACAAGGTGAGAATCCCTTTGATGTGATGAAAGGATTTTTAAGTGAGCGTTTGGCAAATGCAGAATCTAGGTGGGAATTTGCATTTTTGAGCCATATGTTAATGTCGTTGAAACAAAAAGTTCTCACACTTCCTTTGCATTACGATGATGAAAGTAAAGAGGGCTTAATGCAAATGCGTAAAAAGAAAGTGGGCTCGCAGGAATGTCTAGAGTTTTATTCTGTGTTTGCGAATCTCGGAGCAACTTGGGGGTTGCTTTGGGATTTCAAAGAGGGTGTGCGGTTGGATATTAGCGTGATGTATGAGGGTGTAGCGCGTTTGTTGCGTGAGAATCTAGGTGAGTTAGAATTTATTTATGAAACAAACATCAATGTAGATGGAGGAATCGTGCCTTTGTATGACTTTAGCGATTCTTTACTAGATTTAGAGGGCTAAATGCACTTAGCACTGATTATGGACGGCAATGGTAGATGGGCAAAACAGCACCTAAAACCTCGTATTTTTGGACACAAGGAGGGTGCAAAAAAGATTCGTGAAATCACAGAATTTTGTGCTAAAAGTGGAATCAAATATTTGAGCCTTTATGCCTTTTCTACGGAAAATTGGAAGCGTCCCAAAGCGGAAGTAGAATATCTTATGAAACTTTTGGGGGAATATTTGGTAAAGGAGCGACAAACTTATTTGGAATCCAATATCGTCTTTAAAAGTATTGGAGATATTAGTAAGTTGAGTTTAGAGCTACAACAAGAAATCAAGTCTTTAGAGACGCAAACACAAGCAGAGTGTAATGGGCTAACACAGATTTTGGCATTAAATTATGGTGCAAAAGATGAGTTAAGGCGTACCTTTATGATTTTACGCCAAAAGCAAGAATGTGAGATTAATGAAGAGAGCATTGCGCAAGCCCTAGATACAAGCGGGATTCCTGATGTAGATATGCTTGTGCGCACAGGAGGAGAAATGCGCCTCTCTAATTTTCTTTTATGGCAGAGCGCGTATGCGGAATTGTTTTTTACACAGACTTTGTGGCCTAGCTTTAGCGCGCAAGAGCTAGAATCTATGATTGCAGAGTTTTATCAAAGAAACCGCCGCTTTGGCGGACTATAACTTATCTTGTTTTGTTTGTAGAGCTTTGCAATCCTTTAAATGTTTCTTTTGTTCTTGTTGTAGCATTTGTGGCAATTTATAATCTTGTATAAATTAAACCTACCACTGCATTCTTGCAAGCGAAGTGAAGCAATCCATAACCTTGCGAAAAGTGAATTGTCAATGGCAAGATAAAAATTGTGGATTTGTGCTAAAGCGGGCGTGCGTTGCGTGAGTCCCCACCTAGCTCACGCAACTGCTTCATAAGTCGTGCGCTAAGAAAATTTTGCAAATTCTCTCACAAGGACGCACATTAACTTGTCTTGCAGGCATAGCCTATAGCATACGACTTGTAAGCAAGCCCGCTTCGTAGAGGAAGATAGAACCCTCATAAGAAATATTTTTCAATATGTCCTTTTTGGCGTAGCTTAGATACAAAATCTCCTTTGCCCTTGTAACTGCGACATAAAACAGCCTACGCTCTTCCTCCAAGCTCCCGCCTTGATTCATCAGCTTTTTATTTGGAAATCTCCCCTCCATTAAATCCACTATATAGACTTCGGCAAATTCTAAACCCTTGCTTGCGTGAATACTTAGCAGGTTGATTCCCTCTCCTTCGCTCATTTCACTAGAGCCCAAAACCATTGCATTAAGGAATCGTCCAAGCTCATTGTAATGACTTGCTAAATCTTTTAATAGCGAGATTTTACGACTAATACGTTCTAGCGATTCTATGCGTCTCTCTTCACTAATGCCTCCCTCTTTTGTGATAGAACGTTCTTTTGCAAGTTTTTGTGCGACAATCTGAAAAATCGGCAAGGAGCTGATTTTTGAAATCAATTCATAGGG
>NZ_CATKCB010000170.1:0-9838 GCF_949747025.1 Helicobacter sp. UBA3407
GATAAAAATAACATTCCACTACAAAGCAACAAAACCAAAAAAGTAGCTAAAAATGGAATCGTATAACGCGCCCGAAATTGTGGCAAACGCACGCGAAGCCCAGAGAAATAAAGATTCACCATTAAAGGAATCGCTAAAATCAGCAAAGGCGCGAAAAATTCCGTCTGCACCCTTTGACGCAGGGAAAGCAACCAAATAAAACCCAATGCTACGCTTGCAATATGCCAAACTAAGGGTCTTTTGCTCTGATTAAAATAACGATAAAGCGTGTATAAAAAATATAAAAACAACAATGGAGAAAAAATCAACAACAAATGCCCATTGCTATCCAAAAAATAACCTCTTGGGTGTCCGCCAATCTCCAACCCAAAACAATACATATTGAGCGCGAAAAACCCCAAAGACAAAAAAATCAAAAGTGTTTGCTTGCGTTCAATGCCATAAAAAATCAACGCAATAAAAACCAAAGCAAAACTTCTATCCACAAAAGCCATTATCAAAAGCAATCCATAAGGAATCGTGTTGTTTTTTTGCACCCAAATACAGAGAATCAATGTTAAACAAATCACGATTCCACTATTAGAAACCAACAAAGCAACAGCATTAACACCGGGTAATAAAAGAAACAACAAAGCGCAAAAAACCGCGTCGTTGGAGTGCTTTAAAAAATCTCTTGCAAAATAAAACATCAAAAAAGCATTGCAAAAATGCAACAATAAAAAAGGTAGTCGCAAACTCCAATCGTTTTGTCCTAGAATCTTTGCGCTATAAGAGCTAACAAATCCACAAAAATGCTGTGGATTAAAAAACTCTTGCGCTTCGTTATAGCTAATGCTTAATGTGCTAAGTAACCACAAAAGTGCGCCAAGACTTAAAAAAAATAAGCTAAAAAGCCAAAAAAAACTACGAGTTTGCGATTTCAAAGTTGCGATTCCTTAAACCTCTATAAACACATAACCTTGTTTTTGTAGCTGCGAACGAATTGCTCCTTGATGTTCTTTACCTTTTGTTTCAAGCATAATCACAATATTTGCATCACCAAAAGCAAGAGAAGTGGAAGTCCTATCAAAATCAATCTTGACAATATTTGCGCCAAGATTGGAGAGTAAATCGCTTAATTTTTGCAAACTTCCGGGTTTATCTATTAGCGTTACAGAAATTTGCATTTTGCGGTGAGAGCGCACAAGCCCTCGCTCAATAATATTTCCAAGCATTGTTACATCAATATTCCCTCCGCTTAACACAAGCCCCAAAGATTCGTTCGTTTGCAAAGCAAATTTATGGTGTAACACTGCTGCAACCACACTAGCTCCTGCTCCCTCTACGACAAGCTTTTGGTTTTCTAGCAAATAAAGCACCGCATTGGCGATTTCCTCATCATCTACCATTACAACTTCATCTACGGATTCTAAAATGTATTCAAAGTTCTTAGGATTCACATCACGCACTGCGATTCCATCAGCAATTGTGCGCACAGAATCCGTGCTTTGGATTTCTTTTTTGTGGTAAGAATGATACATTCCGGGCGCACCCTCCGCGACAACTCCAATAATGCGCACACTCGGCAACATTTGCTTATACGCCGCTGCAATTCCAGAGATAAGCCCGCCACCGCCGATTGGCACAACAATGCTTGTAAGATGACTTTGTGCCTCAATCATCTCTAGCGCAACCGTGCCTTGTCCCGCAATCACTTCCTCATCAGCAAAAGGGTGAATGAATTGCAAATTATGCGTTTTAGCATATTCTAGCGCATAGGCATAGGCTTCATCGTAATTATTGCCCTTTAAGATTGCTTCTGCACCAAGCTCCTTTACTCCCATTACTTTCAGCAGTGGCGTTGCCTCTGGCATTACAATCACACCCTTGATTCCATAATGCTTCGCACTATACGCAACCCCTTGTGCGTGATTACCCGCACTAGAAGCAATCACACCACAAGCGCGTTCCTCCTCGCCTAAAGATGAAATCTTATTAAACGCTCCGCGCAGTTTAAAAGAGCCTGTATTTTGTAAATTTTCTTGTTTGACATACACCTTTGCTCCGCAAATTTGGCTAAGTTTAGGAGCAAAAGCTAACTTCGTGTTTTGCACGATACCCTCTAATCGTGCCTTAGCGTCCATAATTTTAGAAAGTGGAATCATACAAATAACCTTTCGTATTCAAGTTTGATACATAAATTTTCAATATACATTATCTTTGTATTTTCTAGCATTTTACGCGCCTGCGCATTTTGCAATCCTAGTTGCACCCAAACACAAAGTGGAGGATTTTGCAACTCCAACACTTCACGCATAATTTCGGGCAACATTTCACTTTTGCGAAAAACATTTAAAATATCTATCCGCACACCCGCTTTGTCCTGTGCTTCAAAAGCTTCCTTTAAGCTCGTAAAGGCTTTTACCCCCAAAATATCGCCTCCCTTAGGATAAATGGGTAGAATCTCATAGCCTTTATTTTGCAAAAATTTTGCCACTTTATGGCTCGGCTTGCTCTCTTCTGGAGACAATCCAAGCACAGCAATAACTTTAGATTCTTTCAAGATTTCTCGCATTTTGGAATCTTGCATTCTATACCTTTATAAAAATTTTGCACTATTTTAACAAAGTTTTATACAAAATTAGCCTAAAGCCATTTGGATACGCATATAATGGCAAAGAGATTAGATTTTGTCCTTGCAAGAAAATTTATAAAATTTTCGCAGCAATCTATTAAGATGAAATCTTGCCCATAAAGATTCTGTAATTAAAATAAAATTAAACATAAAAGGCTAAAATGCCAAATTCTTAATAAAGGAATTAAAGGAGTTTTTTAAGCAATGATTGCTTTATTGAATAGTAAAGATTCAAATTTCAATACCGAGTTTGAAAAAATACTCAAGCGTGGTGCTATGGATATAGAAAACGTTGAGGGGCGCGTCAAGGAGTTGCTCAATGCGATTAAAAAGCAAGGGCAAAGTGCGATTATAGCGCAAGTTGCACAATTTGATAATTGGAATCCAACTAACTTTTCAGATTTAAAAATCACGCAAGAACAAATGCAAAAGGCTTATGAAGCCATAGAAACTCCTTTGAAAGATTCCTTACAACTCGCCTTTGAACGCATTTACGCCTTTCATTCTAAGCAAAAGCCTAAAACTTGGCTAGACTTTGAGGAAAATGGCAATATTTTGGGACAGAAAGTTACGCCTATGGACAGAGCAGGACTATATATCCCCGGAGGCAAGGCGGCTTATCCTAGCTCACTTTTAATGAATGCGATTCCAGCCCTTGTTGCAGGAGTGAAAGAAATTGTCGTTTGCACGCCTACTCCGCACAACGAACCCAATCCCTTATTACTTGCTGCTATGCACCTTTGTGGTATTAAAGAAGCCTATAAAATTGGTGGAGCAAGTGCGATAGGTGCGCTTGCCTTTGGTGCGCAAGATTCACAAGGAAAAGGAATCCAAAAAGTAGATGTCATCACAGGACCGGGCAATATCTATGTTGCGACCGCCAAAAAGCTTGTTTTTGGGGAAGTGCAGATTGATATGATTGCTGGACCTAGTGAGATTGGAATCCTAAACGACGGAGACGCAAGGGCGGATTATCTTGCTTGGGATTTACTCTCACAAGCAGAACACGATGAAATGGCAAGCTCTATTCTCATCACTACAAGCGAAAACTTGGCAAAACAAGTCGCACAAAAGATTGAGGAATTTTTAGCCACCTTGCCACGCAAGGAAATCACGGCAAAATCCATTAATGAGCGCGGAGCAATTCTCATTGTACAAAACATTCAAGAGGGCATTGCCTTGATGAATCAAATTGCACCCGAACATTTGGAATTGCTTGTGAAAAATCCTTTGGAGATTCTATCTAAGATTCAACACGCGGGGGCAATTTTCATCGGCGAAAACACTCCCGAACCTATTGGAGATTATATTGCAGGACCAAACCATACCCTGCCAACAGGCGGAAGTGCAAGGTTTTTTTCACCTCTTTCCACAGAGCATTTTATGAAAAAATCTTCTATCATCGCCTTTTCCAAAAAAGGAATCACACAAATGGGACAAGAATGTGGAATTCTCGCACACACAGAGGGACTAGACGCACACCAAAATGCCGTGCTTGCGAGACTAAATTCATAAATATAAGGAACATTATGGAACATATTTTAGAGGGCTTACCACAAGAAAAATGGATTGAGATTATTTTTAATGCCTCACAAGGCTTAAGCGCACAAGAGCTTACGCGCTTATTAGAGCGCCAAGCGGCAATGGAGATTCTGCTTGAAAAAAGACTAGGGGAAATGTGGGAAGAAGAATTAGCCTACTTAACCAATAGCGAGGAATCCTCAGACGAAATCCATCATCGCACACAAAATATTGCGATTGAATCTATGGGAAATATTTTAACACAAAATGAATAAAGACAAAATGCAATTCTTGCACTAAGCAACTCCAATGGAATCCTAAGAATGAAAATATTTACACTCTTTAGTTTATCAGCAATCTTGAGTGCGATTCTAGGAGTTTCAATGCTTTTTGCACCACCGGTATGGAAAGCAGAAAGATTCATTGAGCTAAACAAAGATGAATTTTATCTTTTGACTTTGCAAGCAAGAGAGGCAGCTAAGACATTGTTTTTTCGTTGGACATTACTAAAAAACGAGGGCTTGGTAATGCACTTAAATTACGATTCTTTTCCACACCAATTTATTCTTTACCAAGACTATCAGCGCAGATGCTATAAAGTCCCTCTGCTCAAACCAGAACAAAAATATTATAGCGAAGAACCCTTTTTTATGCTATGTTTTAAGGATTATCACCGCACCAAAAAAGTTGCAACCTTGAAATATTATCTTTATCAAGGCAACAGAGATTTTAATATCATTGATGAAAGGAAGGTTCCAAATGGAGGCTTTAGCGCACATTGAAACAAAAATTCAAGAATTTTTAAAAGAATTGGGATCCCCGCTCGTATTAGATTTGAGTGCGCATTTGCAGCGAGGCAAAATGCTCCGCTCCAAACTTGCGCTTCACATTGCGGGTGAATGTGAAGAATGTATTTTGCTTTGTGCAGTCATTGAGATGATTCAGAGTGCTTCGCTCCTGCACGATGATGTGATTGATAATGCCCTTACAAGACGCTCTAAGCCCTCTATCAACGCACTTTTTGGTGATAAAAACTCTATTATGCTAGGCGATATATTTTATTCCAAAGCCTTTTGTGAGCTTACAAGCTTGCAAGAAAATTATCCGATGATTCCGCGCATTATTGCAAATGCAGTTACCACTCTTGCAATCGGCGAACTAGAAGATGTAGAGTTGGCAAAAAGCTTTAATCCCAATGAAAGTCAATATCTCCAAATGATAGAACATAAAACAGCTGCACTCATTGAAGCCACCGCGTATTCCGCAGCATTTTTAGCAGGCAAAAGCGCAGAGGAAGCGCAAGGATTCCGCCTCTATGGGCGCAATCTTGGAATCGCATTTCAAATCATTGATGATGTGCTAGACATTGTTGCGGATTCCAAAACTCTAGGCAAACCAGCTCTAAGCGACTTCAAAGAGGGTAAAACAACCTTGCCCTATATTTTCTTATATCATAAATTAAACGAGAACGACAGAATGCGTTTAAAAAATGCGTTTAAACAAGACCTGCAAGCGCAAGAACAAGAATGGATTTTAAACGAGCTAAAAGCGAAAGACGCAATAACTCAAAGTCTTGCTCTAGCAAAACATTTAGGCAACAATGGAATTGAAGCGATTGCTAATCAATCTTGTGATAAACTTATACAAATTATGCGCGAAATGATTGAACGCGACTTTTAAGGAAGCCAATGGATTATTACATTTTAAGCTATTCGCATAAAAATACTGATATTGCTATGCGTGAAGCCTTAAGCTTGGAGATAAAGAATCCCTCGACAAAGGAATTTTTGCAAGACTTGGTTAGCAACAAATTCATCAGCGAAGCAGTGATTCTCTCTACTTGTAACCGCATTGAATTTATATTAAATGTCCAAAATGCCGAAAAGGCAGAGGAATTTTTGCTAGATAAACTTAACAATTATTCCAAGATTCCACTCCCAGAGCTACGAACGTGCGCGGATAGTTACGAAAATTTAAGTGCAATTCATCATCTTTTCAGTGTGGCAAGCTCACTAGATAGCCTTGTTGTAGGAGAAACACAGATTTCAGGTCAGCTCAAAAGTGCGTTTAAGTTTTCTTATGAACTAGGCTGTTGTGGCTTGTATCTCTCCCGCGCAATTCATTTTGCCTTTCGCTGTGCCGCAAGTGTGCGCAACTCCACAAGTATTTCACAAAACTCTGTCTCCGTGGCAAGCACCGCGGTAGCTAAGGCAAAAGAGATTCTAGGGGATTTGAAAAGTCAATTTGCCCTCGTGATTGGAGCGGGTGAAATGAGCAATCTTTGTGCAAAACACCTTATTAACGCAGGTTGTGAAGTTTTAATCATCAACCGCGAAATTCAAAATGCACAAAAAATTTGCGATGAGATTTTTGCCCTCTCTCCAAACGCAAAGATTCGCGCAGAAAGTTTCAAAGACCTTAGCACTTATATCAACGAGATTCCGCTTATTTTTAGTGCCACAGGCGCACCACATACAATTATCACCTATGATATGGTAGAGGTAAAGGATTGGAATCGCTATTGGTTTGATTTGGCTGTGCCAAGAGATATTGAATGTGAAATTATGGAGAAGAGCGACAAAATCCAAATTTTTGCCGTAGATGATTTAGAGGATATTGTGCGCAAAAATTTAACCTTGCGTGAGGAACAAGCAAAAATTGCCTATGGAATCGTAGGAAGAGCAACACAAGAGTTTTTCAGCTGGCAACAAAGTCTCAATGTAGAACCACTCATCAAGACAATCCGCTCCCTTGCCAAAGACGCCGCAATGAAAGAGCTAAACAAAGGAATCGCAAAGGGCTATTTGCCAAAAGACTATGAAAAAAACATTGAAAAAACTCTCCACAATGCTTTCAATACCTTTTTGCACGATTTGACAATCAACCTAAAATCTGTTGCCAACACACCCAAAGGAGACAGCGTAATTGAATCCTTGCGATTCCTTTTTGAGCAGGATACACAAGGCAAAATGTTGGAATCCTACAAATGCGAATACGCTCAAGACAAAACTTTATCCTAAACCACAAGGAAAGCTATGCGATTTTCAAAATTATTTCTCCCAACATTTAAAGAAACCCCTAAAGATGTCGTTCTAAAAAGCCACGAATATTTAGTTCGTGGCGGATTTATCCAACAAATTGGCAGCGGAATCTATAACTTTTTGCCCCTTGGCAAGCGTGTTTTAGACAAGGTGCGCCAAATTGTCAAAGAGGAAATGGACAATGCAGGAGCAAACGAAGTTGCACTCGGCTTTGTTACTCCGTCCTTTCTGTGGCAAAAAAGCGGACGATTTGAAAGATATGGCAAGGAGCTTTTGCGCTTCAAAGACAGAAAAGACAATGACTTTGTGCTAGGACCTACACACGAAGAAGTGATTACAGAGCTAGTCAAAGCAAATATCAAAAGCTACAAACAATTACCAATCCACCTCTACCAAATCAACCTCAAATTCCGTGATGAGATTCGTCCGCGCTTTGGACTTATGCGCGCAAGAGAGTTTATTATGAAAGATGGTTATAGCTTTCATTCAAGCACAGAGGATTTAAAACGCGAATTTGACCTTATGGAAGCTACTTATAGCAGAATCTTTACGCGTTTGGGATTGGACTTCCGCGCTGTTTTTGCGGACAGCGGGGCGATTGGCGGGAATGGAAGCAAGGAATTTATGGTGCTTGCAAAGAGCGGAGAGGACACAATTTGCGTATGTGATAGTTGTCAATATGGAGCGAATTTAGAAGCAGCTACGCGCATTAAAAAACTTCCGAACACGGAAGCCCCTGTCGCTTCGTTTGCCAAATTTCATACCCCAAAGGTGCAAACCATAGAATCTTTAAGCGAGTTTTTTAAGGTAGAGCCGTTTTGGACGCTCAAAGCAGTGGTAAAAAAAGCACTCTTTGATGGTGGAAAAAACGCATTGGTGTATTTTTTCTTGCGCGGAAGTGATAGTTTAAACGAAACCAAAGCCCTAAACGCCATTGTAGGTGCAAACGAACTTGTAGAAGCAAGTGAGGAAGACTTAAAAAGTGCGGGACTTGTGCAAGGATTCATCGGACCTTTTGCCTTGCGCAATCTTACCTCTAGCCCTTATATTTATTTTGATAAAGAACTAGAAAATGCTAGCAATCTCATCTGCGGGGCAAATGAAGTGGATTATCACTTTGTCGGCGTGGATTTAAGCACTTTTGAAGGATTGGAGTTTAAGGATTTGGTGGAAGTCAAAGAGGGGGATTTCTGCCCTGTTTGCAAAAAAGGCAAACTCTATTTTACTAAGGGAATTGAGGCGGGACATATTTTTCAGCTTGACACAAAGTATTCTAGCGCAATGGAGGCAACTTTCTTAGATGAGGAAGGCAAAGCAAAGCCCTTTATTATGGGTTGTTATGGAATCGGAATCTCACGACTTTTAAGCGCAATCATAGAGCAACACCACGATGAGCGCGGAATGATTTGGACGCGTGCGAGTGCGCCTTTTTGCGTTCATCTTATTGTTTCTAACATCAAAGAGCAATCCCAAATGCAAATGGGCATAAAACTCTACGAAAACTTACAAAGCAAGGGCATTGAATGCTTGCTAGATGACAGAGCCGAACGATATGGTGCGAAAATAGCCGATTTTGAGTTGATAGGATTGCCTTTTGGAATCGTCGTAGGTAAAGGCTTAGAAAAAGGTGAAATAGAACTCATAAGACGTAAAGATTTAGCCAAAGAATCTCTAGGGATTCAAGATTTTGACGCACTAATTTCTAAGATTTTTGAGGTTTGCCAATGCGATTCATTTTGATTTTCATTTACTTGTTTTTAGAAGTCTTTATCACCTTTGAAATGATTGATTTCTTGGGCGTTTTGGGCTTTGTATTAGAGATTATCTTCAGTGCTATTTTGGGATTGTTTATCTTAGTAAATTATCGCTTTTTTCTAGGCGATGCCCTCGTGCGCCTTAGAGAAAGAGAAATCGGCTATGAAGCTTTCGTGGGTTCTAATATTTTCAGAATCCTTGGAGCAATCCTATTAATCTTACCCGGTGGATTAACCGATATTTTAGGGATTTTAATGCAGTTTAGCGCAATTGGATTCTTAGCCGTTAAGCCTTTTATGAAAAAACCTGCTCCTAATTCCACACCCTTTGACACAAGCAACAAGCCTCAAAATAGCGAAATCATTGATGTAGAAGTCATAGAAAAGTAAGGAGAAGCAATGCAAAAACTCATCATCGGCACACGCGGAAGTGTGCTAGCACTTTGGCAAGCAAACCATATCAAAGATTGCCTAGAGGCGCAATACAAAGACATAGAAGTGGAAGTAAAAATCGTCAAAACTAAAGGCGACAAAATCCTAGATGTGCCTTTGGCAAAAATCGGTGGTAAGGGGCTTTTTACCAAAGAATTAGAAGAATTGCTCTTAAAAGATGAAATAGACTTGGCAGTGCATAGCCTCAAAGATGTGCCGGTGGAATTTGTAGAGGGCTTGGGACTAGCGGCAATCACGAAGCGAGAAGATGTGCGGGATAGTTTTTTGAGCTTCAAATACGCGAGTTTGGAGGAGCTTCCGCTTGGTGCGCGTGTCGGGACAACTTCACTAAGGCGCACAATGCAGATTAGTGCCTTAAGGGAGGATTTGGAAACGCAAAGTTTGCGTGGAAATGTGCAAACAAGACTAAAAAGGCTTCAAGAAGGAGATTTTGATGCGATTATCCTTGCGCAAGC
>NZ_CATKCB010000171.1:0-9632 GCF_949747025.1 Helicobacter sp. UBA3407
ACTGATTTCAAGAATGCGTGTAGGGATTTTGGTAAGGGTTTTACTAAGAGAGTAGGCAAGAATTACACATAAAAAGGTAATACCTCCAATCAAAGAAGCGCTTTTAAATAAAGGTGCATTTTGTGAAAAGATGAGCATACCCGCAGCAAGTGCGTCTATGCTCGTAGCGATTCCAATGAGGAGTAAAACCCATAATGAAAGGATTTTGTGCAATTCTTGCTCCTCTTTGGTTGTATAGGAATCTTTAATGATTTTTAATCCTAAGACTAAAAAGACAAGAAAAGTAATCCAATGGTCAAAAGAATCAGCAATTTGTGAGAAACTATCGTTTGCAAATTTTATTATAACCCAGCCAAAAATGGGCATAAGTGCTTGAAAAAATGCAGTTACTAATGCGATTTTCAATCCGTTTTGTATGCACCATTTTTCATACAATCCATAAGAAAATGCAACAATAGACGCATCAACTGCCAAAGTGATTCCAAGCAAAAGAATCTCTAAATATACCATAATACATCTATCAAGAGAGATTAGCTAACCCTTCTATGGGGGAGCTTGCAGTAGCATAAGGTTTTTTTGGAATCCTACCTGCAAGATAACTTGCGCGTCCTGCACGCACTGCATCACGCATAGCTTGTGCCATTAGAATCGGGTTTTGTGCTTGAGCTATGGCTGTGTTTGTTAGCACTGCGTCTGCTCCAAGCTCCATTGCAATCGCAGCATCAGAGGCGCAACCCACACCCGCATCTACGATAAGTGGCACATTGATAGCCTCTTTGATAAAGGCGATATTGTAGCGATTCTGTATGCCAAGCCCGCTACCAATAGGTGCTGCAAGAGGCATTACTGCACTTGCACCAGCATTTTCTAAATGTCGCGCCATAATGGGGTCATCGTTGCTATATGCAAGCACGCAAAAGCCATCTTTTGCTAGAATTTCGCAAGCTTTTAATGTCTCTAAGACATCGGGATAAAGTGTTTTTTGTGTGTCGCCAATAATTTCTAGTTTGATAAACTCAATGCCTGTGGCTTCACGCGTTAAGCGAAAAAGGGTAATGGCTTCCTCTGCTTTAGTGCAACCCGCAGAGTTTGGCAAAAACTGAATCTTGCTTTCCCTGAAATAGTCTAGCAGATTTTCCTCGTTGGGATTCGTGATATTAACGCGTCTAACGGCAACCGTGATGATTTCTGCTTCCGAGGCAATCGTCGCGTCAAAGGTGGTTTGAAAGTTTTTGTATTTGCCGCTACCCACGATAAGGCGACTTTGAAAGGTTTGATTTCCGATTTTTAAAAGTTGATGATTCATAAAATTTCCTTAAAGTGATAATAAAATTCTAAATGTAGCGGATTTGCTCAATTAAATCAAGAGGACTAAATGAAAAATCATTGCATTTTTTCGCAATTTCTTGTGCGCAAAAGCTATGCAATAAAACACCACAAATCGCGGAATCTAGCGGAGTGCGCCCTTGCGCTAAAAGCCCACCAATGATTCCTGCTAATATGTCCCCACTTCCTCCTTTTGCTAGAATATTTGCGCCAAAAGGATTGATATAAATGTTTTTATCCTTGCAAATCAGTGTATTTGCTCCTTTGAGCACTAAAATTGCGTGTGGATAGGTATTGCAAAACTTTAGTGCATAGGTGATTCTGTCTTTTTGCAAGTCTTGCGTAGAAATTGTTGCAAGGTTGCATACTTTTAGGATTTGTGTAAATTCTTTTGGGTGGGGTGTTAAAAGGATTTGTTTGTGGGTTTGTAGAATTTCTAAAAATAAAGAATGATAAAAAATATCCGCATCTAGTAATAAAGGGAGATTTTTAAGATTTTTTAAATTTGGTAAGGGAGATTCTATGCCAAAACCCATACCAAGCAACATTGCTGTTGCATTTTGTGGAATCTCTTGCGGATTCATCAGACTAAAAGGGAGATTTTGGATTTTTGCTTTGCTTGCTACACTCACAAGTCCAGCCCCGCTACGTAAGCCCGCAAGTGCGCTTAATACACCCGCACCGATTTTTTCTCCTGCATAGACGCACAGATGTCCAAAATCTCCTTTGTTTGTGTTTTGTGCGATTCTGTGCGGAGGTTTGAAATCACTCCTCTCTAGTAGTTTGAAGCTAGAATTTGGCGCAAAAACTTCCTCGCTAAGACCTAAGTTTATCAAATGCACTTCACCCACAAAATCTTTTGCTTCGTCGCAAAATAATGCTATCTTTAATGCACCCATTGTGAGTGTAAAATCCGACTTAAAGGCTACCTCTCCACCTAGTGCGCCACTTTTTGTGATTCCACTTGGAATATCACAGGCAATTTTGATTGCATAGGATTGATTAAGAATGCGTAAGATTTTGGTTATTTCTAAGTCTAATGTCCCCCTAAAACCTGCTCCAAAGATTCCATCAATGATTATCTCATAGTCCATTGCAGATTTTAAGGACTTTAAGAATCGTAAATTCAATTTAGAGTTTGTTTGCAATATTTCTAGTCGTTGGAGCTGCGTTAGGCATAAAGGGCTTTTTGCGCCTTTGGGCAAAAAGAGATGCACTTCACAGATTCCACAAAGCATTCTAGCTAGTGCCAAACAATCTGCGCCATTGTCGCCACTCCCACAAACAAGTAATACTTTTTTGGGAGTTTCAAAAGGATTAGATAAAAAGCGATTTTTGATGAAATAATACATTCCACTTGCGGCATTTTCCATTAGCAATTCTGCGGGTAGATTAAAGCTTTTTGTTGCATTTTTGTCTAATTCTTGTGTGCTTAAAAATAAATTTTTCATTTTGGATTCCTTATAGAGAACAAAAGCTTTTGGAATCTTAACAAAATATGCTATAAATTCAGTCTAAAAAGTGATTGTATAAAGAATTTTTATGGCATTTAAAACTATTTTTTTAAATTTTTTTGTAGTTTGTCTTGTATTGTTTGGTTTAATGGGTTGTAATGGAGAAAAATCCAAAAAAAATAAAGAAGACAATAAAACATTAGAAAACAACGCAACAAGCCTCTTGAAATCAAAGCAACAAGAGGAAGATTCTTTGGAATCTCCCTTGCAACAGCAGTTAAAAAAGAATCTTAAAAGCCATTTAGACGAATTAAGCAAAGAATTGCAAGAAAAGAATCTAAACAATTTGCAAATGGAGCAAAACATAGGTTTGCAGAAACATTTGGAGCATTTTGAGAGCTATCACGGACGCAAAGATATTCCTAAAAAGGATTCCGCACAAAGGAATCTCAACGAAAAAATACAAGAAGCATACGAGATTCAACAAAAGAGGATAGAAGCATTGCGTCAAAAAAAT
The DNA here is from genome assembly GCF_949747025.1 of Helicobacter sp. UBA3407. Classification (NCBI taxonomy): domain Bacteria; kingdom Pseudomonadati; phylum Campylobacterota; class Epsilonproteobacteria; order Campylobacterales; family Helicobacteraceae; genus Helicobacter; species Helicobacter sp. UBA3407. The sequence continues at coordinate 3,298 of NZ_CATKCB010000171.1, forward strand.
GATGAAATGAGTAAATAACGCTAAATTTACTAGATTATAAGTAAGTTTTGATTAAAATTATAAATTTTGAAATTAAAGAAAGGGCTGGTATGGCAAAACGCGTTTTGGTTAAATATTCGGGCGAAGCATTGTCTGGTGAAAGCGGCTTTGGGATTGAGAGTAAAATTTTGGATTATCTTGCAAGGGAGCTTAAAACACTTGTGGAAGCTGGAATTGAAGTTGGAATCGTGATTGGTGGGGGGAATTTTATCCGTGGCGTGAGTGCATCTCAAGGTGGTTTGATTCGGCGTACAAGCGGAGATTATATGGGAATGCTTGCAACAATGATTAATGGCGTTGCAATGCAAGAAGCTTTAGAATATTATGGCTTAGATGTGCGCGTGCAAAGTGCGCTAGAGATTAAAGAAGTGTGTGAAACCTACATTAATCGGCGTGCGATTCGGCATTTAGAGAAAGGACGCGTTGTGATTTTTGTAGCAGGCACAGGGAATCCCTTTTTTACTACTGATACCGCGGCTACTTTGCGTGCAGTGGAGATTGGAGCAGAGATGATTATCAAAGCAACCAAAGTAGATGGCGTTTTTGACAAAGACCCTGCAAAGTTTGATGACGCAGTGATGTTGCGCCAAATCGGCTATGACCAAGCTCTTAAAGATAATATTAAAGTGATGGACGACACTGCAATTGCGCTTGCAAAAGACAACACATTGCCGATTGTTGTATGCAATATGTTGCGCGAAGGAAATTTGCTGAAAATTATACAAGGCGATTCTGGTGCAGTGTATTCTAAAGTATCCAATGAAAATTAACTTAACTAAAGGAAAAAAATGAGAATTGAAGAAATCGCATCAAAAGCATTAGAAAAAGTCAATGGTGATAGATACTTGCTGTCAAATATTTTATTTATGAGAATTGATGAATTAAGTCGTGGAGCAAAACCTCTTGTAAATAAAAATGTTAAGGCAGATAAGCTTGCGGATATTGCTTTACTTGAAGTGGCAGAAGGTAAAATCGGTTTAGATAAAATTGAAGAATCGCAAAATTAATCCTCTTTTTAAGAAATTTAAAGGTATTCAGATAAGATAAATTTAAAATCTCATGCTAAAGAAGGTAGAATTTGGAATTTTTGAAACAAGTTGCAGAAATCACAAGCCCTAAAGCAGCGTTAGAGTTGTTATATTCTATGGTAGAGGAGACACCAAATATCCAAAATGCAATTGCTTTTGCTACGGAATTGCACAAGGAACAAAAAAGGAGAAGTGGCGAACCTTATATCGTGCATCCTCTGCTTGTTGCGTGCATTGTGGCGTATTTTGGCGGAGATGAAGTAATGGTGTGTGCAGCACTTTTGCACGATGTGGTAGAGGATACAGACGCGACATTAGAGGATATTAAGTGCAATTATGGTGAGGATATTGCTTCACTTGTAGATGGTTTGACAAAAATCGTTGCGATTCGTGCAGAAGAGTTGCCCGCGTCCCATTCTAATGAAAAACTCGTCGTAGCAGCCTTGAGTTTCCGTAAAATGCTCATTACCTCTGTCAAAGATGTGCGTGTGCTTGTTGTGAAACTTTGCGATAGATTGCACAATATGCTAACGCTTGGTGCTTTGCCCCCCAATAAACAAAGGAGAATTTCTGAGGAAACACTTGTTGTTTATTCTCCTATCGCCCATCGTTTAGGAATCTCCTCTTTGAAAAATGAGCTAGAGGACAGAAGTTTTTATTATATTTTTCCTCAAGAATACCGCAAGATAGAGGAATATTTTTTAAGCCACAAGCAAACGATTCAGCTCAAACTCAATGCCTTTATCCAAAAAGTGCGCAAAAGTCTTGTGCAAGAGGGCGTTCCAGAGAGTGAGTTTAGCATTGCAAGTCGGATTAAACGGCATTATTCTATCTATCTTAAAATGCAACGTAAAGGCATTTCTATTGATGAGGTTTTAGATTTATTAGCAATCCGCGTGATAGTCAAAAATCCTTTAGATTGCTATAAAGTCTTGGGGATTTTGCATTTGAAGTTTAAGCCCATTATGTCGCGCTTTAAAGATTATATTGCTTTGCCAAAAGAAAATGGTTATCAAACGATTCATAGCACCTTATTTGATGATTCTGCTATTTTTGAAGTGCAGATTCGCACAGAGGATATGCACAAAAGTGCAGAATATGGAATCGCAGCGCATTGGAAATATAAAACCGGTGGGAATAGCGGTCCAAGTCTTGATTGGCTTAACAAGTTGCAATTTCAAAATAATTCTATTGAAGAATTTTATGAGCTTGTAAAAAATGATTTATATCGTGAGGATATTGTAGTTTTCTCTCCTGATGGCGATAATTATTCTTTGCCGATTGGTGCGGTGGTGTTGGATTTTGCCTATGCGGTGCATACAGACATTGGGAATCGCGCAAAAGAGGCTTATGTGAATAATCAAAAATCCTCTTTGCTGACTACATTGAAAAGTGGCGATATTGTAAAAATCATTATGGCAAAAGATACGATTTTACGATGTTCTTGGATTGATGCGGTGAAAACCTCTCGTGCAAAAAGCCAAATCAAGATGAATTGTGCAACGCGTATTAAAGAAATTGAGCGCAAAAGTGCGATTAATATTATTGCAACGATTTTCGGTAAAAGCGCAGAAGAGATTGAGGATTATATAACAAAAAATGATTTAGAGGATACAATTTATCGTGCGACAACGGATATTGGATTCTTAAAGGATATTAAGAATCGCATTAAGAATTTTTATAAACAAAACGCTGGATTTTTGGAGCAGATTAAAATCAGAATCCTAAAGCTCAAAGAATTGCGTTTTGACAATCTTGTGATTGAAACCAATCATACGATTAATCAAGCGGTTTTTGATTATTGCTGCCACCCAAAATTTGGGGATTCCATTATCGCATTTAAGAGCGGTTCTAAGGCGTTTGTGCATCATAAGCTTTGCGAGCGAGCATATTTGGAGATTCAAAAAGGCGTTAAAATGCTTTATGTAGATTGGTTGGAGGATAAGTTGCAAACTTATAAACTTATCGTTGCGTTAGAGAATCAAAAGGGAGTATTGGCTAATTTCTTGTCTTTTTTAGCAAAGCACGATATTAATGTTTTAGGTGTGGAATTAGGCTCACAAAAGAGTACTTATGCAACGCATTGTGAATTGCGGTTTGAATCTAGTATTACCGAAATTAAAGAGCTTAAAAATCTTTTAGGGAATAATTATAAAATCATAGAAGTGCATGCGTTAAAAGACGCGTATGCAGATTAATTTAAGGAGTATGTATGAATGTAGAATCTCAAATTAGCACTGCTTTAGAAGAGATTAAACGCGGTACGCAGGAGATTATCGGACTAGAAACCATTGAAGATTTAGTAAGTGCATACTTTAAAGAAGGCAAAACTTTTACAATTAAAGCAGGTTTTGACCCGACTGCACCTGATTTGCATTTGGGGCATACCGTTCTTTTGCAAAAACTTGCTACTTTTCAAAAATATGGTGCAAAAGTTTATTTTTTGATTGGTGATTTTACAGGAATGATTGGCGACCCAAGCGGCAAGAGTGAGACAAGGAAGCCATTAAGCAAAGAGCAAGTGTTGGCAAATGCAAAGACTTATGAGGAACAAGTAATAAAAGTCTTGGACGCAGACAAAATGGAAATTGTCTTTAATTCCGTATGGCTTGATAAACTCGGCACACGCGGTATGATTGAGCTTGCTGCAAAATTTTCGGTGGCTAGAATGTTGGAGAGAGATGATTTTGAAAAACGATTCAAAGCACAGAATCCTATTAGTATTGTAGAGTTTTTTTATCCGCTTTTGCAGGGTTATGATTCTGTGGCACTGAATTGTGATATTGAGTTTGGTGGCACAGACCAAAAGTTTAATTTGCTTATGGGCAGACATTTGCAACGCGCTTATGGATTAAACAAGGGACAATCTGTTGTTATGGTGCCGTTGCTTGAGGGATTAGATGGCGTGCATAAGATGAGCAAGAGTCTAGGGAATTATGTCGGAATCACACAAGAACCAAAGGAAATGTTTGGGAGGCTTTTGAGCATTTCAGATTCTTTAATGTGGAGATATTATGAACTATTAAGCACAAAAACACTTCAAGAGATAGAATTGCTAAAAGAGGGAGTAGCAAAGGGTAGTTTGCACCCAAAAGCAGTCAAAGAGGATTTGGCAGTAGAGATTATCACGCGTTATTATGATAAGGGTTGTGCTTTGAATGCAAAAGAGGAATTTGCAAAAGTTTTTGTAAAAGAGGAATTACCAAGTGAGATGCCAGAGTTTAAAAAACCTTGCGGCATTTGGATTGCGCAGCTATTGAGTGAGTGCAATCTTTGCACATCTAATTCTGAAGCGTTGCGCCTTATCAAACAGGGAGGAGTAAAGCTGAATAGTCAGAAAGTTGAGGATTCTAAGATAAATTTAAATCAAGGTGAATATATTTTGCAAGTTGGCAAGCGTAAATTTGCTAAAATTATAATTCAATAAACTTCAAAAAAGGAAAGATATGCTACACACACTCAAAGCACTTAAAATTGGAAAATACACCATTCCTTTACCTATTATTCAAGGGGGAATGGGAGTTGGAATCAGTTGGGATAATCTCGCGGGTAATGTATCTAAATGTGGTGCGCTTGGCATTATTTCGTGTGTGGGAACAGGCTATTACAAAAGAAGTGCATTTGTGCAAAAAACGATTAAGCATAGACCTTTTGATACTATGAATTTTTATTCCAAAGAATCTCTTATGGAGATTTTTAAGAATGCGCGAAAAATTTGTGGCGAAAATCCTTTGGGTGCAAATATTCTTTATGCAATCAATGAATATGGGAGAGTGGTGCGTGATGCTTGCGAAGCGGGGGCAAATATGATTATTACCGGAGCGGGATTGCCTACAAATATGCCAGAATTTACGAGTAACTTTCCTAATGTTGCTTTGATTCCTATTGTTTCTTCCGCCAAAGCTTTAAAGATTTTGTGTAAGCGGTGGGAGGGACGTTATAAACGCATTCCTGATGCAGTGATTGTGGAAGGACCATTGAGCGGAGGACATCAAGGCGTGAGTTATGAGGATTGTTTCAAGCCCGAACATCAACTAGAGGCTGTCGTGCCTGAAGTCATTGAAGAAAGTAAGAAATGGGGGGATATTCCAATTGTTGCTGCAGGAGGAATCTGGGATAGAAAAGATATTGACAAAATGCTAGATTTGGGAGCAAGCGGAGTGCAAATGGGAACACGATTCTTGGGGGCTAAGGAGTGTGATGCTACATACTATAATGAACTTATGTTAAGAGTTAAAAAAGAAGACATTGAATTGATAAAATCTCCTGTGGGTTATCCTGCACGCGCTGTGATTACAGGTATTGTTAAAGGGTTACGTGAAGGGCGTCCTCCTAAAATTGCTTGTGTGAGTAATTGTGTAAGCCCTTGCCATAGGGGAGAAGAAGCAAAAAAGGTGGGATATTGTATTGCAGATGGTTTAGGAGATGGCTATCTAGGAGACCCCATTAATGGCTTGTATTTCACAGGTTCAAATGGTTATCGGATTGAGAAAATCCAAAACGTGCAAGAAATTTTAGATGAATTAAGCCGATGATTAGATTTTTTCTCCTATTTTGTTTATTTTGTAGTGGATTATTAGCAGAAGTTAAAATTCTTTCGGTGCAACAACTGCAAAATGGCATTGTTTTAAATTTTAATCAAATAATTAAACCAACAGATTTTAAAAATTTTCTTTTGCAAAGTCAAGAAAAATTACGTTATGTTTATGATATAGAATCCCAATTACAAGGGAGTGCAAGAGTTTTTGAGTTTCAAGGCGATGTGCGAGTGAAAGTGGCTCAAAACTCTCAAGAAAAAGTGCGTTTAGTTATTACAAGTTCGGAACAATTAAAGATTGAATTGAAAATTAATAAAAAACAAGCAACCTTTACGATTCCTAATGCTAAATTGGCGCAAAGCAATTTTTCCATTGCCTCACTTTTTGAGCCTCAAATCCCTGCCAATCAATCCAAAGAAATACAAAAAAAACAAACTCCTGTAAAGACAGAATCGTCAAAGTCAAGCCCCAAAAAACAGGAAAAAACAACCCCTAAGACAGCCCATACAACAAAAAGTTATTCCAATAAAATAAACAAAACCATTGTGATTGACCCAGGACACGGAGGTAAAGATTGTGGAGCAATGGGCGTAGATAGAGTGTGTGAGAAAAAAATTGTGTTGAATATCGGTAAATATTTGCGTGATGAGTTGAAAAAACGCGGTTATAAAACTTATATGACGCGCGATAAAGATGTATTTATTGGGTTGCGGCAGCGCACAAATTTTGC
>NZ_CATKCB010000172.1:0-5521 GCF_949747025.1 Helicobacter sp. UBA3407
GCATTCCTGCTTTCTTTTCAAAATGCTTGATAAACGCATACAGAGGCTCGCTTGTGCGTGAAGAATTAAAAATCAAATTCTCACAAATTTGAATATCCTCCTTGTCCATTTGCGCATAAGGAATCAAATGCGCAACATTCACGATTGCACTACTTAAGCCCTTTACAACCGCGTGATAAAGAAAAACAGAGTTTAAGCAAATCCTCCCCTCCTTGCTTAAACCAAAAGAAATATTAGAAAGCCCTAGAGTGCTTCCGGCTTTTGGATAGAGTTCGCGGAGTTCTCTTATCGCCTCTAGTGTCTCTATCCCTGCGGTAAAATATTCTGCGTCTCCGCTCCCAATCGTAAAGGTAAGCGGGTCAAAAATAATATCCTCTTCGCGCAGATGATGCACATTCCTTGCGCGTTCCATCATTCTTTGCGCACACGCCACTTTGCGCTCAAAAGTTTTACACATTCCTTGCTCGTCAATGCTCAAACACACCAAAACCGCACCAAATTTCTTTGCTAAACTCGCAACTTTATCAAATTTTTCAACTCCCTCCTCCAAATTCGCAGAATTAATCATTGCGCGTCCGCCGATAAGCTTCAATGCAGTCTCTAACGCATTGACTTGCGTAGAATCAGGCATTAAAGGAAGTGGAATCTTTGTGGCATAGCGCGAAATCAACTCTCGCATATCCTTGCCCTCTTCCCTCCCGGCAAATGCCACGCTCACATCTAAACAATGCGCGCCACTCCGCACTTGCGCACTTCCTACACCCAATGCCCCTTCATAATCCTCTGCGAGCAACAATTCACGAAACGCCTTAGAACCAGTGGCATTAGAACGTTCGCCAATCAGCAAGGGAGCAGGCGTTTGATGAAGCTCTACTGCGCCAAAAAGCGAAGCAATGCTTGGTTTATATTCAGCTTTTGGTGGCAATGGAATCGCATTTTTTGTTTTCTCCACCAAAAGCCTAATATGTTTTGGTGTTGTCCCACAACAACCCCCAAGCAAAGCAACGCCCGCAATTTCTAAAAAACTCTTTTGAATCTCACTAAACTCCTCTGCTTCCATAGGATAATAAGTGATTCCTCCACGATTCTGTGGAAGTCCAGCGTTTGTATGGATAGAGAGAGGAAATTTACACACTTCACTTAAAGCAAGCAAATGTTGTCGCGCCAAATCGGGTCCAAGCCCACAATTCATTCCCAAAGAAAGCAAAGAGAAAGGCTCTAAAATATGGAAAAGTGTCGTAATGTCTGTGCCAATCAGCATTGCGCCATTGGTCTCAATCGTAACAGACACCATTATAGGAATCTTAGGGGCAATCGCCTTACACGCGTGCAATGCAGCTTTAATCTGCAAAGGGTCTTGCGCAGTCTCTAGCAAAATCACATCTGCGCCCGCTTCCTTAAAACCCTCCACGCATTCACAATACCCGCTAAACATTGTGTCATAATCAATATGTCCTAAGCTTGGCAACTTTGTGCCAGGACCCAAAGAAGCCGCGACAAATAGCGCATTTTGTTGATTCTCTAGTGCCTTGTGCGCTTTGATACAAGACTTTGCAAGCAAAACACCCAAAGCCGCAATCTCTTTGCATTGGGATTCCAATCCATATTCTGCCAAAACCCAAGGCATTACCCCAAAAGTATTTGTTTTAAGAATATTTGCTCCCGCTTGCAAATAGCTTGAATGAATCCCCGTAATCACTTCGGGAGCATAGAGGTTTAGAGCTTCTGAACAACCCTCTAACTTCTCACCTCTTTTATTTTCTCCCCAAGTTGGAATCTCTCTTTTTTGGATTTCCGTCCCCATTGCGCCATCAAGAATCAAAACGCGCTTGTTTAATAACTCTTGAATCTTCATTTAAATCCTTTTTGTCGCACGACTTAGCCAAAGCCAAAGCCCACCTAGTAACACAACAATAAACGCGGGGGCAAGAGCGGGATACTCTCCTATCATCTCAAATCCTTTGATTAAAATTCCTCCTGAAAAATATCCAGCGATTCCTAGACTAATACTCCAAATCACCGCACCTATGGCATTATAAAGGTTGAACTTCATCAAAGAATAAGGGGTTAGCGCAATCGCAAGTGGCACAAGCGTTTTTAAGCCATAAATGTATTTTTTGAAAATCAAAATAAGAGAGCCGTATTTACGCATAAGCAAATGCACCAATGCCAATTTACGCCGATGAGACGCAAGATAAGGCTGCATCATTGCCTTTTGATAACGCGCAAGATAAAAAAGTAACCAATCTCCCAAAAAATTTGCCACACAAGCAACCAAAATGCTAAGGCTTAAATCCATTTTGCCTGCAAAACTCAAAACACTTGCACCAATAAGAGCGACAAATCCACCGCCAAGAGAGTATAAAAATAAAATTGCATAGCCATATTTCGCAATCAAATCTATCGTTTCTTGCATTGTTTTCCTTAAGTTTTAACGAATCAAAAGTAAAACTTTAGCAAAATCTTGTCTTTTTTGTGATAAATTCTGCTAAATTATCTTTTAGTAATGGAATCTAAAGACGAAATTTTCTTTGGAGGATTGCTTGCTATAAGCCAACATTATAGAAATTTTAATTTGTCTTATTATGTTCTTTGGGATAAAGTGAAGCGTGCCAAATACAAAACCCTACCAAAGCCACACCTGCCCCTATATGCACTGCCTTTGCTACTCTATTTTTCACAAACAATGCACTCCCGCTTGTCAGTAATAAAGTCGTTGTCATACCTATTTTCGCCATTTCTCTCTTCATTTCCATATAGCTTTTTGTAAATTTTGGATTCCGTTTTCCAAGAGGCTTGCTTGTTTGTGATTCTTTTTGCGTTGCTATCTTTTCTTTCATATTTGTCCTTTTGTCTTTGATTTCATCTTGTGTTGTTGGTATTTTTTTCTTTTTAATTGTGCATTTTGTAATGTTTTTGCTGTTAGGATTCCGCTTGCAAAAGTGGTTAAAAGTAATAAAATCTGCATTTATAATCCTTTAAATTTTAATGCGTCGCAATGCGTTTAGCAAAAGCGCAATCGTTGTTCCATTGTGCATAAAGGCGGTTTGAATCGGACTAAGCTTCCCAAGACTTGCTAAAGCTAGAATCAACGAATTAACACTCACAGCAATTTTAAATCCTCTATGCACTTTCTTTAAGGCTGCCACTGCAAGCTCCCTTGCCTCCGCCACCACTTCAATATCATCACGCAAGAGCACAATATCCGCACTTGCTTTGGCAATATCTGCTCCTTTGTGCATACCTATTCCAACATCTGCGCGTATTAGAGCGGGTGCGTCGTTAATTCCATCGCCGACAAAAGCAACTTTTTTGCCCTCTTGCATAATGTCCTCTAAAATTTCAGCCTTTTGGGTGGGCAAAACTTCTGCATAATAGCGGTCAATCCCCAACTCTAAAGCAATTTGCTTGGCTTTTTGATGTGTATCTCCTGTAAGCATAATGATTTCCTTAATGCCACTTTCACGCAGGCGCAATAAAGCTTTTTTAGCATTTTCTCTTAAAGTATCCTTTAGTAAAATAACGCCTAAAAGCTTCTTGTCGTAACCTATAAATAAAGGCATTTCACCATTTTTTAAGTGTTTGGAGATTCTTTGTTCATAAAAATCAAATACGATTCCCTCATCGTCTTCTAAAAAATGTCTAGAGCCGATAATAACGCATTTTCCACTAATTTCACTTTTGACGCCATGCGCGACGATAAAGGTTACTTCATCGTGATGAAAATGCCTAAAATGCTTTTCTCTTGCTGCTTTTACAACTGCTTTTGCAACAGGGTGAAAATAATGCTCCTCAATACTTGCGGCGAGATTCAATACCGCTTCTTTATCCCAAGATTCCTCAAAAGAAACTACATCTAGCACTTCTAAATCACCTTTAGTTAAAGTGCCTGTTTTGTCAAATACAAACACCTCTGCAAGTTGCAAAGATTCCAAGCTTTTTGCACCTTTGATAATAATTCCCTCCTTGCCCGCATTGGAAATAGCAGATTTAAACGCAACGGGGGTTGTAAGCTTCAATGCGCAAGAATAATCGGCTTGCAACACACTCGCACTGCGCATAAGGTCTTGAGTAAAAAAATAAGAAAGCAAGGATAAACCAAGCGTAATAGGCACTAAAGAATCCGCCATTTTAGAAGCATTCAATTCTTGAGAGGATTTTTGCACAAGTGTTTCTTTAATATAGGTTTTTATACGTGCCATTGCAGTTTGTTCCCCCACAGATTCCGCCCAAACCTTGATTTGTCCCTCTTGCACAATCGTGCCAGAGAGCACTTTATCTCCATAAGCTTTAGGGGTAGGAGTTGCCTCACCTGTCATAGAGATTTGATTTATCAATGCTTCCCCTTGTGTGATGTGTCCATCTACCAAAATTGTATCTCCTGCACCAATCACAACAATATCACTAACTTTCAGTTCCTCACTTGAGACTTGCAAAAGCACATTTTCGCCATCTTGGATTCTCTCTACCCAAGCTTCCCCACTCTTTTGCTTTGCAAGCTCTTTTAGCAAATCATCACTTTTGTACATTGTCATCTCTTCAATGTATTCTCCAAGTGCTAACATAAAATTCGTAGAGTTTGCTGTCTTGAAATCTTTTAAATACAATGAAATGGCTACCGCCATAGCTTCCAATGTGCGCGAATTGATGCCGTGTGTTAAGGTTTCTTTAATTCCACTAAAAAGCAAAGGAGCGGAGGCAATCGCAGAGAATCCTAATTGAAATTTGGGATTCTGTAAAAAAGGAGAAATTAAAAACGCGCTTCCCGCTCGCGCCACTTCAGCAGAACTCGGAATCTCATCACGCAAAGCCAAATAGCTTTCTTTTTTATTGACTCCTTGCGATTCTACCTTTGCTTGTTCCAAGGCTGTTTGCACTAGACTTGTAATCTCCTCTAACTCACCCCTGAAAACCACAATCACATTGCCCAAAATTGCATTTACACGGGCATTGGAAATCTCTGCGCAAGATTCAAGCAAAAGACGCAATTTTAGAGAATCCACCCTGAAACTAGATTTGCAATGATATTTAAAACGTGCTCTTGTTTGGGTTGCGTGCAATAAAATAAGTTGCATTGCTTTGCCTAATGCTCTTTAGGTGTCCATTTCAACATCATTGACTTCCGCCTTTGCGTCCTCATAACGTTCTTTTAACTCCTCTATTCCGCTTTCAAACAAGCTACTTACCTTGGCAAAACCTTTAAAAATCGCTTTTTGTGCATTCTCATTAGTTAAGATAAAGGTTGCAACTGCACCAATAAGTGCGCCTTTTAGAAAATCTTTTTGCGTATTCTCATTTCCAAGAAATCCTGTTGTAGTATAAGGATTGTTTTGGTTTTGAGAGTTTGGGATTCCGTATTGCGCATTGTTTTGTGTATTTCTTGTGTCAAAAGAATTGATATAGGGATTATTTGGATTTGGTTGAGACATTTAAGAACTCCTTTTATAAATTATGATTCAGTTTTAAGATTCTTTTTTTGGATTTGCAAGTGCTTGGATTCCATAAATACTCACTACTCCAA
>NZ_CATKCB010000173.1:0-1252 GCF_949747025.1 Helicobacter sp. UBA3407
GGATTACTGCTATATTGGTCCTAATTCAGTGATAAGTATGGGCGTTACGATTGGAAAGGGAGCTATTGTAGGGGCTTGTAGCTTTGTAAATAAAAATGTCCCACCTTATACAAAAGTTGCAGGGTGTCCTGCAAGAATTATTTCAACAAACATAGGAGGAAATATGAAAGATATAAATCCATTAGTGTGTGGGGGGGGGGGATTTCTTAAAAGCCCCAGCCCTCTTGTGGCATAGGAGGGCAGCGTGAAAACTCCTAATTTTATTATCGGTGGCACTGCCGCAGGTGGAACAAGTTATTTATATGAGCTTCTTATTCAACATTCCGAAGTCTATTTGCCAAAGCGAAGAATCCCAGAGCCTCATTATTACTACAAGAGTTGGGAATATGCAAAGGGGCTAGAGTGGTATTTAAAAGAATATTTCAGCGAAGCATCTGAAGATAAAAGGGCTGTTGGAGAGCGTTCTAGCTCCTATCTCTATGGCGGAGCAAGAGTTGCTCAAAGGATTGCTAAGGATTTTCCGCAAATGAAATTTATCTTTATGTTGCGCAATCCTATTCAAAGAGCGTGGGGGAATTATCGCTTTACTGCACTGCAGGGTTTAGAGGAATTGAGTTTTTACGATGCAATCAAGCGAGAAAAAATTAGAATCAAAGAATCACATGGGATTTGGAGTGAGATTCAACCTTATGATTACACAGGCAGAGGATTTTATGCTAAGCAGCTTAAAGAATTTTTAGAATTTTTCCCCAAAGAGCAGATTTTATGTATTAAGTCAGAATCTCTCTCTAATGACAATTTAGAGCCACTTTTCAAGATTTATCGTTTCTTGGGGCTTTTAGATACCGCTTTTATGCCACTACCTGCACCAATTCACGCAAGCCCAAGTGTGGTAAGTGCTAAAGTGCAAAAGGAGCTAAGAGATTATTTTGGCGGAGATAAATTCAGATTTTTAATAAATGATATTCGCAAAGAGGAAAATGTAGAGATTCAAGACAAACAAAAATATTTGCAACTTCAAGAGAATCTCAAAGGCAAAAAAGAAGCAATACCACAAGATTGTGAAAAAATTTTGCAAGAGATTTTTAAATTTGACATAGAAGAATTGGAAAAAATGGTGGATTTTGATGTGAGATCTTGGCAAACAATTTCTGGGGGGGGGGCGTTTAGCTGATTATTTTTATTGCTTTTCAATTTGCGAGGTGTGTTATGCGAGTTGAAAAGCTACATTTTCGCTTGCATAGCTCATATA
>NZ_CATKCB010000174.1:0-2503 GCF_949747025.1 Helicobacter sp. UBA3407
AAGTTGAAAGAAGAAATTATAGAACGCTTGAACGAATTTTTGGTAGATGGTAGAGTTGTTAATATCTTTTTTACTGAATTTGTAGTGCAATAATGTTTGATGTGGGAGTAGATATTGTCAAAATTCAGCGCATAGAATCTTTACTAGCAAAATTTGGAGAAAAAGGATTGCAAAAATTCTTAAATTATTCTGAAATACAAATTGCTAAAAATCCTCAAAGTCTTGCAGGATTTTGGGCGGCAAAAGAAGCTTGTGCAAAGGCATTAAAATGTGGAATCGGAAAGGAATTGGGATTCCACGATATATGGATTTCCAAGAACCAAAAGGGTGCTCCGCTCTTGCATTTAAGTAATGAAAAAATGGAATATTTTAACCTCCATTCTCTAAGCCTTTCTCTTTCTCATGATGGCGGATTTGCTATTGCGGTTGTGGCGGTTAGTTTTAAAAATTAATGAATCTTATTAAAATATAATTTTAATAAGATTATAATTTTAAGTTTATCTTGAGGTGTAAGGAATTTTATGTTGCGCTTATGTTCTGCTTCCAAATCACGAAAGCAAATTTTAGAAGCGCATAGGATTCCTTTTGTTCAATGTGATAATGGGTTTGATGAGGAGCAGTTGCCTTTAGATAAGCCCAAATCTTTTGTCTATCAAGCGGCACTTGGCAAACACAAAAGCGCGTTAGATCTTTATGGGTTAGAATCACCGCTTTTGATTGTAGATAGCGTGATTGATTGTGGCGGAGTTTTACAACGCAAGGCGAAAAATAAAGCAGAAGCAAGTGTGTTTTTGGAATCGCAAAATGGTAAAAGTTTGACGATTCTAACTTGCGCAATTTTGCATTGTGAGCAGTTTTTCTATATGGATTTAAGCCAGACTTATTTTGAGCTTTTTCCTTTTGCTCCACAAGATTTAGAATCTTATTTGCAAAGTGGTTTGTGGGCAAATAAGGCAGGCGCAGTAATGATAGAAGGTTTCCATCAAAACTATCTTAAGCGACAAGTTGGTGCAACCTCTAATGCGATGGGATTGCATATAGAATCCCTTTTGCCTTTTTTAAGGAAAATGCTATGAATACAACAATGGTTGCCGTAATGCTTGCGACAAGTATTGTGATTGGATTAATCGGTCTGATTGCTTTTTTGTGGGGCTTAAAAAGTGGGCAATTTGATGATGAAAAAAAAATGATGCAAGGCGTTTTGTTTGATAGTGAAGAGGATTTGCGCCACGCAGCAAGGGATAATTCAAAAAAGAATTCAAAGGATAATTAATGAAAGAAATTTATGATATTGCAATTGTAGGTGGCGGTCCGGGTGGAATCGCATCGGCAGTAGAATCAATGGTTTTAGGTATTAAAGATGTCATTTTGTTTGAAAAGGGCGAGGGGCATTCTACCACGATTCGCAAGTTTTACAAAGATAAAAAACGCGTAGATAAAGATTACAAAGGACAAAAAGTTGAGTTGAATGGGAACATTTATTTTTGCGATGGCACAAAGGAAAGCACTCTAGATTTATTTGATAAAATCATTCAAGAAAATGGTTTTGAAGTACAATTTCAGACAGAAGTGGAATCTATCAAAAAAGAAAAGGATTATTTTCTTATTTATACTGCCAAAAATACGCAATTTAAAGCGAAATTTGTTGTGATTTCTATCGGAAAAATGGGGCAACCTAACAAACCAAGCTATGCGATTCCAAATAGTATTAAAAATCTCGTCAATTTTAATGCAAATAGTTGTGTAGATGGTGAGAATATTTTAGTTGTTGGTGGAGGAAATTCCGCGGTAGAATATGCGTGTGTGCTTAGTGAAACGAATCCTGTAACTTTAAATTATCGTAGGAAAGAATTTGCAAGAATCAATGAGACAAATCAGGAAAACTTGGATTTGTGTTTTACAAATGGCAAAATTCAGCCCAAACTCGGCGTAGATATTGAAAGCTTAGAAGACCAAGAGGGCAAAGTAAAGGTTAATTTCACCGACGGAACAAGTGCAATATATGAACGTGTAATTTATGCAATTGGAGGAATAGCTCCTGTAGATTTCTTGCGCAAATGTGGTGTAGAATTAGATGCTGATGGTGTTCCTCTCACAGATGACAAACATCAAAGTTCAGTTGAGGGCGTTTATATTGCGGGAGACATTTTATACAAAAATGGTGGTTCTATTGCAGCTGCACTTAATCACGGCTTTGATATTGTGCAGGAAATCAAAAAACAGCTAAATTAAGAGAATTTAAACTTTCTATTATTTAGTTTGAGATAGAATCCAAAGTTTATTTATTGGCAATTTTAATTTTAAGATTTAAAAGGTTAGGAAATGGCAAGAAAATGTTTTTTTACAGGTAAAGGTCCAATGGTTGGCAATAATGTAAGCCACGCAAACAATAAGACGAGAAAGCGATCTTTGCCGAATCTAAGAACCGTGAGAATTAAATTAGAAGACGGCAGGACAATGAAAGTAAGAATCGCAGCTTCCACATTGCGCACTATGAAAAAAC
>NZ_CATKCB010000175.1:0-5479 GCF_949747025.1 Helicobacter sp. UBA3407
GGATTTCAAAAACAGCTATTTTTGTGGATAATCCCCCCCACCTAGAAGTTTTACGCAAGTATTCTCTTAGAGCCATTTTTTCTTTTTAAAATAAAGCATTGGCAAAATCGTTGAAATCACCATTATTCCTAAGGCGACAGGATAAGCATAAGTCCATTGCAACTCCGGCATATGTGTGAAGTTCATTCCATAAATTGTAGCTATCAATGTAGGTGGCATCATCGCAACCGTTACCATTGTAAAGGTTTTGATGATTTTATTTTGCTCAATATTGATTTGACTTGAAAAAAGCGTTTGAATGTTATCTAAAATATTCATATTAACATTCGTAAATTCTACCAAAGAGTTGATGTCTTTTAGCACCGTGCCTAAGTCCTTTTTCACCTCTGAATCTGCCTTATGCGTGCGCAAAAGTGCAGCGATTGCAAGTCTTTTATCAAACAAACTATCACGCAAACTTAAATGCATTTCTTGCAAAATGGATAAATTTTCCAAGATTTCATCGCCTAATTTTTTGTCAAATACCACAGAGCGACGCAAAAGGCGCGTTTGCTTCGCAATGCTTTCTAGCATATCCGCATCTCTTTCTACGCGCAATTCAAAAATTTTGGAAATCAAATCAAATCCATCTTCAAATTTTTTTGGACTTGCAAGCACCCTCTGCTGAATTTCGTCAAAAACCCTAAATTCGCTATATCTAACTGTGAATAAAATCCCACGCGTAAGCAAAAAAGTAATTGTTTCATTATGTAACACATTTTCTGTATTTGGGCGCGTAAGGAAGTAGGTATTAATCGTTACGGTTTCGCTATTTTCCCAATAACGCGAAGATTCCTCAATTTCTTCGCGTTCCTCTTTTGTTGGAATATCTAAAAGATAAGTTTTAGATATATAGGCAATTTCTTGCGCTGTTGGGTGTAGCAAATCAATCCAAAGTATATCTGCATCTACTTGGATAGCCTCTACGGCTTGCACACTTTCTCTTACCACCATACCATTGCGTTTAATAAAAAGATTCAACATCATCTACCTCTAATTTTAAAACTAAAGGAGACTTACGGAATCTCTCCTTTAGTTTTTTATTTTCGTCGGGGGTTCTCCCATTTTATACTCTCTTATCCAATACTTCAAATGCTGGCAATACAGCACCCTCAAGCAATTCCAAACTCGCGCCGCCTCCTGTTGAAGTAAAACTCATACCATCTTTATTTCCCGCCTTATCTACTGCATCTGCAGTATCACCTCCTCCAATCACACTATACGAATAAGTATCTGCGATTGTATGGGAAATACTAAAAGTTCCGCGAGAAAATTTCTGATTTTCATAAACACCAAGAGGTCCATTCCAAATAATCGTCTCGCAATCCCGAATCACTTCGTTAAATAGCTTCACAGTTGCAGGTCCAATATCTACCGCCATTAAACCCTCTTGAATATCCTGTGCAGGGCTGATTTTGATTTCTTTTGGTTCTTTGAGATTGTCCGTTGAAACAACATCTACGGGCAAATAGATTTTTACACCTTTTTCTTTTGCATTTCTTAGAATATTACGCGCCTCTTCTAATAAATTTTCTTCAATAAGAGAATTTTTCATATCATAGCCCACAGCTTGTAAAAAGGTATTGCTCATCGCGCCGCCGATAATAATCTTATCTACCACATCTAAAATAGATTTCAAAAGCGTAAGCTTTGAAGAAACCTTTGAACCCCCAACAATAAGCAACAAAGGACGCAAAGGGTTAGAAAGGGCGATAGCGAAAGAATCAATTTCTTTTTTAAGTAACAATCCTGCCACTTTTTCTTTGGCGAAATTTGCGATTCCATAAGTAGAAGAATGTTTGCGGTGCGCTGTGCCAAACGCGTCATTGACATAAATATCACAGAGGCTAGCAAGCTTTTGAGATAATTCTGGATTATTCTTTTCTTCTCCCTCGTGGAATCGGATATTTTCTAGTAACACAATACTGCCATCTACTAATGTATTTAAAGTAACTTGTGCATTTTCTAAATTATCCACAAAAACAACATCTTTAGCCAAAAGCCTTTCTAATCGTTTCAAAATATGCTTCAGAGAAAATTCATTGCTTCTACCTTGCGGACGCCCCAAATGGCTTACCAAAATAATAGACTTCGCACCATTGTCAATACAATAATTAATGGTAGGAATCGCCTCACGGATTCTTGTGTCATCGCTGATATTTAATTCGCTATCCATTGGGACATTAAAATCTACACGAATCAAAACCCGTTTATCTTTGATATTGACCTCACGAAGACTCTTTACATTCTGCATTTCTTGAATATTATTGCTCATTTTTGCCCTTTTTGTTCATTGTAGTTAAAAATTTTAACTCAAAATGGCTTAATTCCTATTATATCCCAATGCAAAAATGTAACAAAAATTTAATTTTTCAGTCAAATGTGCAAATTTTACGCGTTTGAAGTGAATTTAGAATTACGGAATGAGGATTTTAAACCCTTTTCTTTCTCCCTCTATAAGAGAAATTGTGCCTCCATGCGCCTCAATAATCTGCAAAGAGAGTGCCAAGCCCAAACCATTTCCTTTTAATTTCGTGCTTTTAAAAGGTTCAAAAAGAATCTCTGGATTCTCAATAGGCTTACCACTATCATAAATTCTAAAAATCGTATTTTGGGAATCCTTAATACAATCAATCTCTACAATTCCCTTTTCCTCTTCGCCCTCTTCTATCGCATCAATCGCGTTAAATAAGAAATTTTGTAGCACGATACAAAGCAAATCAAAATCCGCCTCAAAGGAATCGCATTCAAAATGGAATAAAAAATCAATATTTTTAGAATAAGTATAATAATTTAGTGATTCGTTGAGCTCCTCTTCAAGACTTTTGGGATTAATTTTTGCCTTATTGCAATGCACACCCTTAGAAAACAACAAAGTTGCCTTTACGATTCTCTCTACACGCCAAATAGATTTTTTAATCTCTAATACAAGGGTTTTATTTTTTAACTCCACACGATTTGCAAGCGTGGAGGCAAGCAAGGCAACTGAACCTACAGGATTCCTGATTTCGTGTGCTAAATGTGCAGAAATCTGACCCATTGAAGCAAGTCTTTCGCGCCTTTTCTCACTTGTAATATCTGTGGCAGAAATAATCAATTTATTTAATTTTTGATTGGCTTGCACCAAATAGACTTTTAGCTCACCAAAAGCTTCCAATTCAATTTCTTGCCGATTATTTTGTGATAAATCAAACTTTTCTAATAACTCTGGAATCTCGCTAGCAAGGCTATTTTGATAAAAAATCGTCCCCTCTTGCTCTAGCACCCAAACCGCTGTTGGCAAAACATCTAACACTTCCTCAAAAAGAGCTTTTAACTCTACAAATTCCTTTTCTACTTCATAGGTTTGAGTAATCAGCTCCTTTAAACCTCTCGCAAAGGATTCCTTATCGCTACTACTTAAAGATTCTAGCAGATTTTGGTCTATCACTTATAAACCCTTAACGCCTTGTTTGCCTTGCAAGTCTTTAAGATAATCATAAAGTAAATCACTAAACCCAAAGCTTCCACTTAAACTATCGGCTAAAGTATCCCGATACATAGATTCATAAATATCGTGTCCGGGAGCTTTAGGAAAAAGAGATTCGTCCATTTTAAGCGCAGTATCTAGCATATTTTTGATAATCAATGCTTCAAAAGCGTCTGTTTGCTCTCTCAATCTTGAATCGTCATCTGTTTTAATAATGTTTGGCGTAGATTTTGCTGCGTCTAATAACTCTTTAGAATATCCACCGATTCCACTAAAATCAAGATTCATTTTAAACTCCTTAAATAATTTCTAAATCCGCATTAAATGCGCCCGCTTTTTTCATCGTTTCCAATATCGCAATCACATCTTTAGGAGTTGCCCCCATTCGTTGCAAAGCACGTGCTACACTTGAAATCGTCGGATTATTCGCACTTGTTACCATTGCACCTTGCGCACTAAAGGTTGCTCCATTGCCCATATCTACAGCTTCTGGGTCGTTATTTGGCTCATTGCTGACTTTAATCGTAATATTATTATGCGTTACAATAATTGGCGAAACCTCTACACCCATTCCGGCAATCACCGTTCCTGTGCGTTCATTAATGATGATTTTGTCTTCTTTAATCGCATCTACCTCTACTTCTTGCACGCGAGCCAAAAACTCTACCATACTCATTTCTTGTGGGCGTTGCAGTTTGATTGTGCGAGGATCTACGGCAGTAGCGACAGGAGTTTGAATCTCGCCTGCATTTTGAGGATTGGGGAAAGCCGCATTGATACGCGTTTGAATTTGCACAGCATTTTGAAAATTAGATTCCTTTAAACTCAAAGTTGCATTAAGCTTATTATAAAGGTCATAAGTTACTTCACGTTCCACCGTTGCGCCATTAGGTAAAATACCTGCTAAAGGGTGATTCGCACTCCCTCCTCGCTCACTTTTACCCCCGATTCCAACCGCTCCTTGTGCTACTGCATAGATTCTACCATCTAAACCGCTAAGCGGGGTAAGCAAAAGCGTCCCGCCCTCTAATGATTTCGCATCTCCAATGCTAGAAACAACAATATCAATTTTGTCCCCTTGTCTTGCAAAGGCGGGGAGTTTTGCAGTTACCATTACTGCTGCTGCGTTTTTGGAGCTAATGTCATTGGGATCCACTTTGACATTCACGCTTTCTAACATATTTGAAATAGATTGCATTGTAAAAGTTGAAGTCGTCTTATCGCCTGTTCCATTTAACCCCACAACCAAACCATAACCAATTAATTGGTTATCACGCACGCCCACTACATTGACTAAATCGCCCACCTTTGCGCCAAAGGAGGGAATCGCAAAGCAGATGAATGCTAATAAAATGATTGGAATCTTACAAAGTTGTTTCATTGCTTGAATATCCTTTTCTCGCTTAAACTACATAAGAATAAAGCAAAACTTGTTCCAAAATTATTCAATACACCAGATTGACTTAACTTAGATTGTCTTAAATGAGGAAGTTTTCTTGATTTCAAGGGATTCTGCATTTTCATACAGAACCCGAATTTGGATTATTTTGTTTGACCACTACGATGAGAAGGGTGCTGATAGTCGTTACCTTTGCAAGCATTAAATGCAAACATTAAGCCTAAGATTCCCAAAATGATTAAAACTTTTTTCATAACCTCTCCTTATTAGAATGAGTAATTATACAGATTTTTTATAAAATTGTCTATTGCTAAATATACTATGATTCCAAGCTAAAATTTAAATATAAAGGCGAAACAATGAAAGGAACAATCCTATCCAATGGAATCCTAAGAGCAGAAGATGGCAAACGTTATACTTTTAAGTTAGAGGAAATTCAAAATTTATCCAAATTTTCATACACAGACGAACATAGTTTAGATGGAATGGAAGTAGATTTTGAACAAGGCAAAGAGGACGAGAACCAAGCAACCTCACTTTTTATCCTTCCAACTCAAGAATCTAAAGTTACC
>NZ_CATKCB010000176.1:0-5456 GCF_949747025.1 Helicobacter sp. UBA3407
CAACAGTGGAGAAATCGGCTATATCGTAGATGGTAAAGTGTTTTTTAACTCCCTTAGCATCAAAGCACATACAAAGGATTCTCCTTTTAATGTTAGAGGCTTAAAAGAATTACCTAAAGTAGATATTGTCTATACTTATTCTAACGACGGCTCAAAAGCAGCAGTAGAAGCCTTTTTAAACGCAGGTGCAAAAGGATTAGTTGTCGCAGGAAGTGGAGCGGGTAGCATTCACGAAAATCAAAAAAACTATCTAATTGAGCTTCTCTCACAGAAAAAACTTGTAGTGGCAAAAAGCTCACGCGTTGGCTCTGGCTTAGTCCCTTTAAGTGAGGAAGAAATCCAACAAGGCTTCATCAGTGCAAACAATCTCAATCCTCAAAAAGCAAGGGTTCTTTTAATGTTGGCACTTACAAAAACAAGCAACCCAAAAGAAATCCAAAAATACTTTAACCTTTATTAGTCTTGTATGGGGCTTGTCCCCTTGCAAGTCAAAATTCCTACAATGCGATTCTTACAATTCGTAGGCTAAAGATACTTTTATCTCTCCAAAAAGGCTTATAATGAATACCCCAAAAATAGAGCGGACGATTGATTCTAGAAATTGGCTTTTACACTTTCCTATTATGTTTTTTGCTTCTGTTATGGGCATTGGCGGACTTACGCTTGTGATTGGCAAAACGATTAGAATCTTTGAATTAGAAGTGAATTTTTCGTGGCTTCTTACCGCACTTTCTTTTTTTAGTGTTTTTTTGCTATGTGGAATCAGCATTCTTTATCTTGCAAAAATTATTCGGCATTACTCCGCATTTTCAAAAGAGCTAAAACACCCTGTGCGCATTAATTTTTTCTCTGCTGTTTGTGTATCTCTTTTGATTGTCTTAATGCTAATTTTACGCTTTATTCCCTTGTGGTTTGCTCTTATTATTTTTTATATTGGTGCTTTTTTGCAACTGATTCTTAGCCTCTATGTTGTGCGATTCTGGTTTCTCCATGCCCTAGAACAAAAAATGGCAAATCCTGCTTGGTTTATTCCTATTGTTGGGAATCTCATTGTGCCGCTTGTTGGAATGAATTTGAATGCACAAATGGCTTGGATTCCTTTTGAAATCTTAATTTTTTATTTTGGAGTGGGCAGTTTCTTTTGGATTTTACTCAATGCTGCACTTTTGATTCGCCTCATTTTTGGAGAACATTTGCCACAAAAACTCTCTCCGACTTTATTTATTTTCATTGCGCCACCTAGTGTCTTTGCTTTGGACATACTTCTTTTGTTCAAAGACTATGTTTCTATTGCTAGCCTCTATGGAATCGCAAGTGCGAGCTTTAGTGTAGCATTGTTTTTTATGCTTTTGATGATTAGTCTTTTTGAAATCTTTAAAGAATTAAAATTCGCACTTTCTTGGTGGGCTTTCACCTTTCCAACTGCCGCTTGGACTCTCTGCGCATTAGAGCTTTATTCCCTAGGCGGTTCGTTATTTTACGCATTTTTAGGAATTTTTGGCATTGTATTAAGCAGTGTTATTGTGCTAGTTGTCGGGTTTCGCACTTTGCTTGCAATCAAACAAAAAGAAATTTGTGTGCTAGAAGAATAAATGTAAAGGTTTAGATTCTGCAATCTAAACCCTATGGTAGCAGTAATTTATTTTAAATCCACGATTGGAATAATTGTCGGATACCGCTTCGTTTTCTTAAACATCAACTTTCTTAGCGCATTTCTTATCTCATTTTCCATACTTTTTTGGCTGTTATACAATTCTTTTTTACAATTTTTCACAAAGAGACTGAAAAATTCCTCAATTTCCTTGTTGAATACTATTGTATCTTTATTTGCAACAATTCCCATACTTTGAATGCGCGGTTTAGAGAGAATAGAATTTTTGGCTTTGCTCAACTCCAAATGCACAATTAAAATTCCATTTTCTGCTAGATTTTGCCTATCCAAAATCACATCATTTGCAATTGTGGTATTGACTTGATTGTCAATATAAGTTTTGCCGGTTTTCACGCTCCGCACTTTGCGCAAATAATTGTGTGCAATCTCCATTTGGTCGCCATCTTCCATAAGATAAATATTGCGTTCCTCTACACCGCAACTAATCGCAGTTTCTTTGTGTTTAAGGATATGATTATATTCTCCATGCACAGGCAAAAAGAATTTTGGCTTCACAAGGCGCAACATTAACTTTTGCTCCTCTTGTGCTGCGTGTCCGCTCGTATGAATCTCGCTAAAGTCTTGATAATAAACTTTTGCCCCTGCTTTATTTAAAAAGTTCAAAATATTGGATACCGAGCCTTCATTACCCGGAATCGCCTTAGCAGATAAAATAATCGTATCACTTGGCTTAATCTTAATATGGCGATGTTCGTCTGTTGCCATACGATAGAGTGCGCTCATCGTCTCGCCTTGCGAGCCAGTCGTAACAATCAGCACTTCCTCATCAGCATATTTTGCCACCTCGTGCGCTTCAATAAAAATATTTTGTGGCAAATCAATATAACCTAATGTCCTTGCAATCTCTAGGTTTTTTTCCATAGAGCGTCCAATCACCGCAACTTTACGTCCATATTTAAGTCCGTGATTGATAGCTTGATAAACACGATGAATATTAGAACTAAAAGTGCTCATAATCACGCGTCCTTTCGCGCGAGAGAACAACATATCAAACGCCGGTCCCACGCTTGCTTCACTTGGAGTGTAGCCACTTTTGTGTGAATTTGTAGAATCACTAAGGAGCAACAAAACTCCTTGCTCACCATAATATGCGATTCTATTTAAATCCGTTGGATAACCATCAATAGGCGTATGGTCAATTTTGAAATCCCCTGTATGAAAAATCAAACCTGCTTCTGTTTTGATTGCTAATGCACTAGAATCCACAATGGAATGCGTGATATGTATCCATTCAATCTCAAATTCTCCGATTTGAATCGGCTTGCGCTTCTCTACTGCGCGGAACAACGATCGGAATCTTTTGAGTCCGTGCTCATCAAACTTTGAGCCAATCAATCCCAAAGGCAAAGGTGTGCCATAAATAGGGAATTGATACTTTTTGAACAAATAAGGCATTGCGCCAATGTGGTCTTCGTGCGCGTGGGTAATAATAATCCCCGCAATTTTGTCTTTAATCACTTCAAGATAACTAAAATCTGGCACTAAAATATCCACTCCGTGCAGACTATCATCGGGGAAACTCATTCCCGCATCAATAATAATTGCACTATTTTGTGTTTCAACAATCGTCATATTGCCACCAATCTCACCTAAGCCCCCTAGCGGAGTAATGCGCACCTTTCCATTAGGATTAATTTCCACTTGAGAGTGTAATGTCAATGCACTTTTATGCACTTTGGCATTGATTTCTACGGCTTTGCGCAACTCCAAATTAGACGCATTGACTTCTTTGTTGCCATAATTTTTGTCAAATCTTTGGCGATTCTCTCTTGTTTCTGCATTATTTTGTGTATTTTCTTGTTTTTTGAATCTTGAATTAGGGCGATTGCGATTCTGCGTTCTTTGGTTTCTTGGTTTTTCTGCCCCATTTGCTTCCTCTGTTTTTCGCGGTTTGAACCGGCGCTTATTGGGTTCGCGATTCTCTCTATTTTCTCCTTTGGCTTCACGAGTGTTTTCGTGATTTCTTTTTGGCTTTTCTGTCCGATTTGGATTTTCATTTATTTTATTGTCTTCCATAACTTCCGCCTTTTATAAAATTTTCAAAAGTCGGTGATAATTAGTCGTATCAATCTCGTGAGGTCGTTTGCTAGGTGCAATCTGCAAGGATTCCAAAGCGTCCATAATCTCTTGTTTTGGATAAGCTTTACTTAAGTTATTTAGAATCGTTTTTCTAGGCGCACCAAAGGCAACTTTCAAGAGAGATTCTAAATGTTCCAAATCCTTAAAGCTTGGTGGATTCGCCATTTTTTGTAGCAAAAACACCGAAGAAGTAACTTTAGGCGGTGGCACAAAGGCACTAGGAGGCACATCAAAGAGCAGTGTTGCCTCTCCCACGCTTTGCACTAACACACTTAACGCACTAAAATCACTTCCTCCACATTGTGCGCAAAATTTCTGCGCAACTTCTTTTTGTGTCATTACGACACAGCCTTTAGATAACGGGTCTTTGATGGTTTTTATTATAAGCAAAGTTGCAATATAATAAGGTAGGTTTGAGACAAGAAAATAATCTTTCTTGCGCAAACTCTCACCCTTCCAAATCTCTAATACATCGCCTATTTCAAGGCTCAATCTCCCGCATTCTAATGCGCCTTTCAAACGCTCTTGCAAATAAGGAATCAAATCCTTATCCACCTCATAAGTAGTGATATTCCCTAAGCTTAATAGCTTATTTGTTAGATCACCTAAGCCAGCCCCAATCTCTATCAGTTCTATTTCTTTGTTCATCTTGGGAATGGATTGGATAATCGCTTCTAGCACACTTTCATCTTGTAAAAAATTCTGTCCAAAATGTTTTTTGGCTAGATTCTGCTTCTCAACGGCTTTCAAAGTCTCGCCTTAAAATAAATCTTTAATTATAACATAATTTGAAATAATTTTAGCATTTTTTAACGATTCCGCTTTCCAAAATGCAAATACCCACACTTTTACCACTGCTTCCTTGCAACTCTAAACGCACCATTCCTTGCGGGACAATCACTTGTTCATAGGGTTTTTTACAGCGCAAAAAACCCCGCTCATCAAACAAAACTCTTCCGCCCTCACTTTCTCCGCAACCTCCGCTCATTCGCACTTCTAAGATTCCATACCGCTTTGTGATTGCCAAATCTCCCGCACGAAGTGCGTTTGCAAACTTAGAATTATCATAATTGTAGCTGTTTAAGTATTTATTATCTAAAGGGTCGCGAGCGATTTCTTGCGCATCACGTGGGCGGTCATCAAAATGCTTTGTGCTAACCTTTCGCGCAGAATCGCTATAAATATAATACGCATAACCCACATCTTGAAGCTTAGAAAACTGCAATCTCCATAAAGATTCTGTCCATCTCTCCCTCTCTGCTTGACAATAATCACTCTGACAAAACGCGCCTTGCGTGATATGCTTTGTGCTACTTAATGCCAAGAAACGCGTGTAATTTAAATGCGTAATGATTTGATTTTGTGCCAAATACAATTTGGAATCTGGAAACCAAGCATAGCCAAGCCACGCCAATGCACTTAATATCCCAAGTATAAGCACAATTTCTAGCAAACTAAACGCGGGTTTCATCGTCTAATCGTAAGCATAAAAAGTTGCGACTTTTTTATCATAATAATAAATAGGAATCCTCAAAGCATTTGCTCTAGGGCTGTTGCTAAGTCTCAAACCCCCTTTGGAGATTCCATAAAATTTCAATCTCTCCTGCATTTTTGCTTCTGTTTTGACGCGTTTAATTCCTTGAGAATGCAATGCTTGTGCAACTTCTTTCGCAATAAAATGCCGAAAAGCAAAATGTTCATTTGC